>JAPVXR010000008.1 GCA_027214385.1 Cryomorphaceae bacterium 1068
GGAATAGATGGATCCGAACATGGAAGTTAATCCGCCTTAGGCGGAGCAGATGGTACTGGTTTTTCCGGGAGAGTATGTCGTCGCCAATTTTTATTAAAAACCCCGTAGTTTCGACTACGGGGTTTTTTTGTGCTTGAAATTTAGGATCCGGAGGAATGGATGGAGCCGAACATGGAAGTTATTCCGCAAGGCAGACCCTCACTTTACTCAGGAGACTGCTGCTTTAGGATATTTACCTATTTTGAGCTTAAGTACTGCAAACCTGCATAGGGAATACAAATTTTTCATGATGGCAATATTGGCTATTAGATTTGATAGCTGAGGCTGAATAGATGCCAAGATGGATCTGCAAGATTTCATGCATTAACATTCCGAGTTTATCCGAATTCATAGCAGAGGGATCAGCAATATTGAAGGATCCTTCCATATCTTCATCTCAAGCCAATGAATGATGAAATTAAGATCTACATCTTCTCTGTTCTATTTCTGTTGTCGCTCAATTTATTTAGCCAAGATCTGTGGCCGCACGAAAATGCAGAGTGGTGGTATCAAATTACCTATTACTTGTTTACTCCTGCTTGGGAACATTCGTACATTGATGGAGATACTCTTATAGAGGATAAGCTTTGCACAAGGCATACGACTGATAGAATTTACGCCTTTCCAAATTCCCCTGATGATATTCAAGTGCAGTCATCTCGAACGGAGTATATCTATTTTAATGGCGATACACTGTTTTGGAGATATGACAATTCTTTTCTACCTCTAATTTGTTTTAACGCGGAGGTGGGAGACTCGTGGTACCCGCTTCCTGAATCAGATATTGATCCGAGCTGTGAAGTATAACCGATCATGGTTATAGAGGCCGATTCAGTTGAGTACAATGATGAATGGTTCAGAAGAGTGAAAGTGGGGACAACCCGAGAAGAAACAGCACCATTTTTCTGGAGTGGTTACTTCGATGAGCGCACCTTTGGAAGAAGTTTCTTCTACCCGGAGTTTAATTATTGTGAAGGAATCATAGAATGGATTCAGATGAGCTTTATGTGCTACAATGATAGTGCATTATCCGTTCCGGATACTGATGAACCCTGTGGCTTCTTTTTGTCTGTTGATAACGAAATCGCAGCCGATGTTAAAGTTTATCCCAACCCAATAGTTCCCGGAGGAACAATAACTGCCGAAGGGGCTAAAGCTATTTCTCTAATTTCGCTATCGGGTGAAAGACTGCATATCGAAAGTGGAATAAATCAATTCATCATCCCGGATGGGATGGCTCATGGTATTTACCTTATCGAACTATCACTGCTCAACGGAGGAGTCTCCTACACGAAACTCTTAGTGAGGTAACTCCCTTGTTGAAATCGAGAGGCAATTATTCTATCATTTATGGGCTTTTTTTCCAAAGCCATGGAATAATTGACCTCCAAAGGTTTTCGGGAATTCTTCAACCCCGGGGAAACCCAATTTAATCTTTCCATCCTCCGGGTTGGGAATGGATGCCGTTCCGAAGATGTAATCCCATAGACTCAAGGAGATTCCATAGTTGATTCCGTTCGGGTGCCCCTCTGGTAAGTGATATACGTGGTGCCAAAGGTGCATCACGGGATTATTGAAGATGTACTTCAAAGGTCCATAGGTCAACTTAATGTTTGCATGATTTAAGTGACCGATGGTAATCGCCGCAAAGTGCACAATATATGCCTGCTCAGGTTCAAATCCGCCAAGCAGCATTACCCCCATTGTTTTCAGAGGTTTGTAAAAGATGTTCTCCATCCAGTGATATCTCAAATGAGCGGCAAATCCCATTTCGGCTACCGAGTGGTGGACTTTGTGGAACTCCCATAGAAATGGGTATCGGTGAAGCAGGATGTGAGTAAACCACTGAACAAAGTCGAGAATAACGAAGAAGATGAGGAGTTGCCATACCATGGCTAGTCCGCTCAGATCAATCACGGTTAGCGACTCCATGGTTATGCCAAAATCCGAAAAGACTTTTTCCAGCATAGAATACACTCCGCTGATGACAATGGCAAAGACAAAAAAGTTGAAGAACATGTAGAAAAAGTCCAGCCAGAAGTCTTTCCGAAATATGCCTTGAGACTTACGCCATGGGAAGGCTATTTCCAAACCCCATACGACCAGTGAAATCACAATCAGACCCCAGAAGTAATTGGTATACCATGGAACTTGAAAGATAATTGAGTTCCACGTCCATTGGGCTGTACCCCAAAATGATTGTATGAAAATGTCTATGTATTCGCTCATAATATTATCCCGTTAGTGCTCTCGCTCACGCTGTCAGCTGTTGTTTGATTTCTGTATGACCACTCGATCCAAGATCCATCGTAATTGTAAACGTGTTTATAGTTTAATATTTCTCGAAGTACCATCAGCGAATGGGCCGATCTAACTCCCGATTGGCAGTAAACCAATATTGTATCATCGGGTTGGGCAAAGTCGGAGTAGACTTTTAAGAGCTCCGCAGGTGGCTTTACTTTTAAATTTCCTCCCGATGCTGTTTCAACCGTATTGCTGTAACAAATGTTTACGGCTCCGTCGATATGGCCTGCCAAATAGGCTCCATCCTTAATGTATTCTCCGTTGTACTCAGCGGCCGATCTGCAATCCAATACCTTCACGGCGGGATTTGATCTCATCCTTTCGAACTCATCGTAATTGACAAGCCAATCTTTGGGAGCCTTTCCTGTGAATTTAAATTCTCGGCTTTCTCTTGGAGTATTTCCAACTTCAAGGTCCTTATCAAATAGATAGAGATCGCCATTAATGATTTTCACTTTCTCATGGCCATAAACCCTCAAGAGCCACCATAAACGAGATGCCTCGACACCACCTTTTTCATCGTAAAGAATAATCCAATCATCGGTAGAGATGCCTTTGCTTCCAAGCAACAGAGCTAAACTATCTGCATCCATTGCCATTCCTGAAAATGCTGCATCTTTCTTACGAATGTCACTTCTCGTCAGATTGATCGCTCCGGGAAGATGTCCTTGATCGTATAATTCACGAGATCTGAGATCTATGTAAACGAATGGCTCCAGCTCCTCGTGACCAGTTGTCCAGGTCTTGGTATCGATCAAAACAGGATGATCGACATAAGGCCCTGAACTCTCTGAACTGCACGCAGCCAGACCAACCAACAATAAGGCGACTATGGAGAATCTATTCCAAAACATACCACTCGTCTTTTTTAAGGTTCAGATTTCTTCTTCTACCCTCATTTTTAGGAGCGTAGTTTTTCGCCAGGTACTCTATTATTTTGGATTCATCTTTCCCGAGATCCCAAAGGTTTTGTTTTTCCTGCATCCATTCTATGATGCTCTTCCATCCCGCTGCGGTCTGGCGATTCTGAGTGATCAATTTAGGTGCATGACAGCTGGTACAGTTGTTCACCACGAGTTCAAAGTTTTGATCGGCGATCAGCCCTGTGGGTGTGTGAATACCATCTACCACCTCACTCATCAACGGTGATGCTTTCACCTCTTTAGCTTTAGAAGCTACTTGAGGCAAAGGCTGATCCTCGTCCGCTGTCACAGCAATAATCAATGCTATGACCGTCATCGCGAACATTAGAAAAATGAAGTTTTTTGAATGTCTGTCTGCTGTCATGTTATTCAACCTTGATGGCAATACGATGTGTCGCGTTGTTCAAGTATCCGCGGGGATTCCACCCCGGAACTACCATGGGTTGTGACTTACCGTTTTCGTCAGTCGCTCTCACCCAAATCTCGTAGTAGCCGGGCTCTTTCAACACCACCGATGTATTGAAATCCTGCCACGACAATCGATTTATAGGTTCCTTTAAATTCGCGTCTTCCCAAGTTTGACCATAGTCAGTAGAGATTTCTACTTTGGCAACTTTCAGATCTCCTGCCCAGGCATGTCCACGAACTTTTATTTCCTGTCCGCTTTTAACCATAGCGCCCGTTTTGGGGTAGGTGATTACCGACTTGACAGGCATTGACTCGATGATCATCATGTCCTCTTTCGCAACTTCCGTCCCCGGAGCTACAGGATTCTTCGGTACGCTATAAGATGGTGCTTCCATCTTAGGTCCGTCGTGTATCTTATTCCGAACCACTAATTTATTCAGCCATTTTCCGCTGACCGAAGCGGGCCAGCCACCCACAACCAATCGGAGAGGATAACCATGTACAATCGGAATCTCTTCACCGTTTAGCTCAAAGGCGATCAAAGTCTCGTCTTCCATTGCTTTCTCCATCGGCACACCTCTGGAAATCACAACTTTTTTCGGGTCGCCACTCAAGTGCTTGTCCGTGCCGTAGTAACCGACGTAAACCGCATCATCGCTGATGCCAACATCTTCCAACACGTCCCGCAGCCTTACACCTGTCCACTTTCCGCAATTCACCGCACCGTAGCTCCATTGATTTCCCGTAGCAGGTGGATTCATTTCGCTTCGGCCATTTCCACCGCATTCCAATACCAATGCATAGGTGTAATGCTTGAACTTGCTTTTCAATTCGGCCAAAGTGTAGGTTTTCGGATTTGGAACAGATTCACCCTCTATGGTAAGCGTCCATTCCTCAGCATTCAAATCAGTTGGGACAAGTCCGTTGTTTCGAACGAACATTTTATCTGTCGGGGTGAATGGGTCGTCTAACAGGTGAACAGGCGTTTCGATGTTCCAAGGCCTGTCGTTGTGAACGATCATTTCTTTGTTCTTCCACTCAGTGGGCGCTTCGTTTACATCGTATTGACTAAACAGCGACTGAGATATCGATATCAACGCCACCATCATCGTGAGGTGAAGAAGAGACATACGATTTATGCATTTCATCATGAGCATAAAGTAAAAGGTTAGTTTCCAGAGTGTCTGCAAAACTAGATTTTTCCCTTTGCTCAGAGCGTGACTCCGGTTACCTAGAACCCAAAATCCCGCGACAATCCGGAGTTTGGAATTTCAATTTTAGAAGAAGTGTTTTTAGCGAAGAAGAGAATTTCGCTTAATTTTGAAGGTAGACAACGATTTTTTGCGATGAGAGAAATTTTTAAAGATTTGTTTACTCGGATCATTCTTTCCTTTCTTTTGCTGCTTCTCACTTCGCTCCAAGCTAAGGCGCAAACATACTTTGACGTTCCGGTTCAGTTGGATTATTACCGTACTACCAGTGATGATCTTGATTTTAGCCGAAGAGGAGTGATTATCAATCCTTCTGTTGGTATTGTAGTGGCAGGCAATGACTCCTCAAGATTTGAAGCCCATGTTGGTATTGGAATATTCTTTAGCAAATTCAATCAAGACGTTGGTGGGAGCAAATTTGAGTTCAATGCCCTCGGTCCGATTCAAACTTCATTTACAGGGTACTATAATTTCAACAATAGACTTCAGGCAGGACTCGGACTGTGCTTTGGTTGGTTTGGAGTATATGAGAAGGGTTTAAATATCAATACGGATCCTGAATACCCTGACAGACTAGGAGATGGTTACAAGTCAATAAACTTAGGTAATAGCGTGGACATTCGATACAATGTCGATAGTAGGCTCTCTCTCGGAGCAAAATATACTTATTGGTATTTACCTCAGTTAGAGTATACCAAGATTGGTGACTATGGAGAATTTGAGAAACCTCAAAAAGATCTTTATATCACTCGACTTGAGTTTTCCATTAGAGTTTTTGTGACTGATAGAAACTATAACAGAAAATGAATAGAACAATCTTGTTGATATTACTTATTCCGGTATTAAATTCGTGTATCGTCGATGATGAGAGCTCCTTTATAAAAGATCCTTTTGACCCGCGCGTGCCCCAATATTCTGAAGAGGGAGCAAACACGGCAGGTGCTTATATCGATGATCAAGCATGGTCTGCACGTAAGAGAATAATCAGCAGCATATTTTCTTCTTCTCCCGTTACGGTAGGGTCAGTGTCCTTTTATAATTCCGCTGATCCGGACGGAACTTTTATCGCATTTGAAGGAGGTGACCTTTTAATAAATGAATCGAACGTGTCTTGCAGTGTAGGATTCTTCTTAGCCGAATTTGATTTGAACCAGTTAAATGATTTGCGCCTCTTGGAAAATAAGCGGGTAGAATTAGATGGTGTCGCAAATTATGGTCAAATGGTTCTTCGAAACGACTTTTCTGCAATAGCTCCAGAAAATGCAGGTGTCGGAACATTCCATATTCGAAGAGTCGCTAAAATACAGAACGGTGAATGGGAAATTTCAGGGACCTTCGGCTTTTCGATCAACAGTGAGAATCAAGATGCCAAAGTTTTTTCGGGGAGATTTGACTACGAGGTATCTGATGAGCAGTTCGGAGAATTCTAAATATAGATCAGATTCTCGGTCTCGCTGGGTATTAAGTCTTCTGATGCTTCTTCTTCGCTGCCGGAAACAAAATATTGTTCAAGATCAATCGATAACCCGGGCTATTGGGGTGTAAATTCAAATCAGTCGGTGGATCGCCGACGCGGTGCTGGTAGTCTTCGGGGTCGTGTCCTCCATAAAACGTCCACTGTCCCTTTCCCATCGTGCCGTGGATGTACTTGACCGTTCCCTGAGCTTTGCTCTCACCCATGATCAAGATGTCGCTTTTCACGTATTGCTTTTTGAAAGCGGTGGTCTGACCCATAAAGCCTTTTACCACCTTGCGATGGTTTTGAGTCAACATTGTTGGCACTACATCCCATTTGGCGGAAAAGTCGAAGAGTGTGAAGAAGTCTTGCGTTTGGGGAACCTTGCCATGAACATCTGTGGCATCAATACTCGAAAATTCGTACACCAACGGATCCTTTTCCAATTGAAAATCGTGGAAAGCGAAGGTTTGTGTAAAGTCCAGTTTTGATTGAGCTGCCGGGTCTGCCGCATCGCCATCGTACATGCTCTCGCAGATATCAGTATTTTGAGCTGCCAGAGCGATGTCGTATGAATCCGTTCCCGAGCACATGGTGAAAAGGTATCCGCCACCTGCGATGTACTCCTTGATTTTTTGCGCCACGGCCAACTTTAGTTGTGAGACTTTTTCAAATCCCATTTCGGCTGCATCAGCCTCAGCGTCGCGAACCTGCTCTTGGTACCATGCGGCATTTTTGTAACTACGATAAAACTTACCGTACTGTCCTGTAAAGTCTTCGTGATGCAAGTGAAGCCAATCGTATTTCGGAAGAGATAAATTTAGAATCTCTTTATCGTAAATGACGTCATAGGGAATTTCGGCGTAGGCCATTACCAGTGTTACTGCATCATCCCACGGTTGTTTTGTCTTTGGTGAGTAGACTGCGATCTTCGGAGCTTTTTCTAATTTGACCACCTCCATGTTCGCTTCAGGATCAGCAATCTCTCTGAGAATACTGTTGGCTTGAACGTCTGCAATGACTTGAAACGATACGCCCCGAATCACACATTCTTCTTCAATGGCCTTGTACTGATCAATCATAAAGCTTCCACCTCTGTAATTGAGCAACCACTGGACTTCAATGTCATTTTGTAAAATCCAATAGGCAATTCCATAGGCCTTCATATGATTCTTTTGCGAGTCATCCATGTGGATGAGAATTTTAGCTGCAGAACCACTCAAGGCAAAACTTAGAAATGCTATGAAAAGTATTCCTCTCTTAAAACGGTGAATCTTCGTCATTGTCTTTTTTGAAAAAATCATCTTCGCTATTCTCATTCATGCGCGATTGCATGGTAATCGTTTGGAAACGATCAAAATCCGAGCCACCTGGCAGAGCGCCGTTGTCGTCGTATGAGGTTTCCAAGTTTTCAAATTTAGCGAAGTCTTTCACGAACTTCAACGAAACCGTGTCCAACGCTCCGTTTCTGTGCTTAGCGATAATCACCTGACCGATACCTAGCAACGAATTTCCCTCTTCGTCTTGGTCCAGATCGTAGTATTCCGGGCGGTAGATGAATGACACAATGTCCGCATCTTGTTCAATTGCTCCTGATTCACGCAAGTCAGAAAGCATCGGCTTTTTGTCTCCACCTCTGGTTTCCACCGCACGACTGAGCTGAGAAAGAGCGATAATCGGTATGTTCAATTCTTTGGCAATCGTTTTAATAGAACGTGAGATAGTCGAGATTTCTTGCTCTCGGTTTCCTTTATCGCTTCCCGCCGTCATCAACTGAAGGTAGTCGACAATGATGAGCTGGATGTCATGTTTCGATTTCAGTCGACGCGCCTTTGCACGCAACTCGAAAACTGAAAGTGAAGGCGTATCGTCAACGTAGATAGGGGCAGTACTTAATTTCTTTATTCGTGTATGTAGCTGAGTAAACTCGTGATCCTCCAAATTACCTTTTCGAATTTTCTCACCTTTTATTCCCGTTTCAGAAGAAATCAAACGGTTAACCAGCTGAATGGAACTCATCTCCAGACTAAATATCGCCACAGGCAAATTGAAATCCACTGCAATATTTCGAGCCATAGAAACAACGAAGGCTGTTTTTCCCATACCCGGTCTTGCAGCTACAATAATCATGTCAGATTTTTGCCATCCCGATGTGACTCTGTCTAGCGCATGGAAGCCCGAAGGCACTCCACTCACACCATCAACATTTTTCTTGGCAGCTTCAATGTTTTCGATGGCTTGTTTTATAACGTCGCTCATCGTGTCGTACTCCTTTCGGATGTTTCCTTGAGCCACCGTAAAGAGATCTCTCTCTGCCTTGTCCAAAAGGTCGAATACATCGGTGCTTTCCTCGTAGGCTTCTTTGATCGTTTCGGAAGAAATCCGAATTAATTCCCGCAGGATGTGTTTCTGAGAAATGATACGAGAATGAAACTGAATATTCGCAGAACTCGCTACGCGATTCGTGAGGAAGCTGATGTAGTAAGCTCCACCTACCATTTCAAGATCTCCTGACTTTCGCAATTCTGAGGTAACCGTCAAAATATCAATCGGCTCTGAGCGCTGAAAAAGATCGTGAATCGCTGAAAAAATCTTCTGGTGACTTTCTTTGTAAAACGACTCGGGCTTGAGAATATCAATAACTTCGTTCACAGCTTCGCGCTCTAACATCAAGGCACCCAATACAGCTTCCTCAAGATCAGTAGCCTGGGGAGGGATTTTGCCTAAGTCATTGTTTTGTATTGGGGATCTGCTTGCGGTTTTCCGCCAATTGTCAGATTTTTTTTGCGAAATTTCTTCCATTGTTCAAAGATACAATCTCTATTGCGCCTTCACTATTTATTGGCATTTCAGGATATGAAAAGTTTTAAGAAGTACTTCTCAACATTTGTTCATACCGGACTTGCAATTTCTGTACTCTTCTCGCTCTCATCGTGTAAGGACGATGAAGATGAAAATCCGCCTCGCATTACCATCGAATCCCCATTCGAGAATCAGACGTTTTCTTCCACAGATACGATTGAGGCAAGTGCTGTCATAACGGACAATGAGCAAATAACTTCTGTAGAACTCGAAATTCTCGACTTGGAGTTCAATCAAGTGGGCACCAAACGGAGCTATCCAGCGTCAGGATCTACGTTTAGTTTTGGACAACTATTTCCAGTCGGCGCTCCCGAATTGTCCACGGGTGATTACTATTTGGCTTTTCGAGCCAACGACGGCAGAAACGTAGGATCTGCTTTTGTGAAAATTCGAATAAACGCTATTCCCAGAGAATTAGAAGGAGTTCTGGTTTTGACTAGTCAAGACAATCAATCATACCTCTACTACCGCGAGGAGGGTGAAAACGAGTTTGAGATAGAGCATAATTTTTTCTCTGATGCCGTTGGTGGCGGATTAAACTATCGACAGAATATTTTTGCGACCGCAGGAGGAGAGGCGGGGAATGCAGATTTTTTTGAAACAGACGAATTCTCCATTGTCAATTCCCTTCCTGGATTCGGCAATATTGGACTTCCTTTTTATTTGTCTATAACCTTTGATGATGATTTGGAGCAATTCATCGTTACTCAACGAGACGGGCGCATAAGAGTGTTAGACAAGTCTGCCTTTGCTTTGATCGGCTTTGATGGGTTAGTGAATCATCTTCCCTTGAAAGTCTTTGGCAATCAAGACGGATATTTTCTTTGTGAAAAAGAAATTGACGGACCCATCTATTCCCTCACTTTCTACTCCTTTCAAGGGCTGCTTTTAGACAATTACCCGGTTGCAGGAGAGGTGAAGGGAGTGTTTGATCTAAGTCTCAATGAGAAATTTGTTTGGGTTGATGATCCTGAAGGTCTGGAGTTAAGAGTACTCAATGTGTCCACCGAGTTTCTCTCTCTTCCTTACGAAAGAATCGGCTCCAGGCTTTCCGACGTTATTCGTACAGGAAACAATGCTTTTATCATAAGCACGTCTGAAGGATTGCTTCGGTACAATTACTCAAATGGTGGAACGGTAATTTTCAATAGTTCTGCCCCCGAAGGAGAGCTATTCTTTGATGATCTGAATCAGTTGATATATCTCGTTAGCGGCCAAGAAGCCACTATTTACGGCATGAATGGATCCGAATTGGGAGGGTTTTCCTTCCCTCGTGAAATCGTTTATGTGGGTTTTGATTACAACCGTTAAGAGGTTACGCCCATCTTCGAAAACTTATTGATTCGAGCGTTCACCAATTTGTCGGAAGGCAAGTTCTCCAGTTTTTCCAAGTTTGCCAAGATGGCTTCTTTCACGTTTTTGAAAGTCGTTTCCCGATCAATATGTGCGCCTCCTAGGGGTTCTTTGATGATTCCGTCAATGAGCTTATTTTTGAGCATATTGTCAGGAGTTAGCTTAAGTGCCTCGGCGGCCTCGATCTTATGATCCCAATTGCGCCAAAGAATGGTGGAGCAGTTTTCGGGCGAAATAACCGAATACCAAGAGTTCTCAAGCATAAGCACTTTATCTCCGACACCTATTCCCAAAGCCCCACCAGATGCACCTTCTCCGATGATAATGCATACGATGGGCACTTTAAGCTTGGCCATTTCGTAGAGGTTTCTGGCAATGGCTTCTCCCTGTCCGCGTTCCTCGGCTTCCAAGCCTGGGAATGCACCCGGAGTATCGATCAAAGTCACAACGGGAATGTCGAACTTCTCGGCTAATTTCATTAGCCTGAGTGCCTTTCTATAACCTTCAGGGTTTGGCATACCAAAGTTTCTGAACTGGCGCATTTTAGTATTGATACCTTTTTGCTGACCGATGAACATAACCGGCTTACCATTTACCTTTCCCAATCCACCTACCATGGCTTTATCGTCTTTTACATTGCGATCACCATGCAACTCGATAAATGTACCATCGGTTAGATACTCGATATAGTGAAGTGTGTATGGTCTTTCAGGATGTCTCGAAACCTGAACCCTTTGCCAAGGAGTCAGGTTTTGGTAGATCTCTTTTCTCTTTTTTTGAATTTTCTTTTCCAAATCACGTATGGATTTGGACATGTCCACTTCACCCTTGTCGGAGATCTCTTTCGTTTTCTCCAGTTGTTCCATCAATTCGCCAATAGGCTCTTCGAAATCGAGTAATACTGCCATAATCTCTTTCTTGTTAATTCGAAAGTACTATTTAAATCAAAAAGCAAAGTTAAGAAGGTTTTTCAGCGTGAAACCGACATATTTGCGTCATGGTTCTTTTTCCCAATGCAAAAATCAATTTTGGACTTGAAATTCTGCGCAAGCGCGAAGATGGATTTCATGACATAGACTCGGTTTTTTACCCCATACCACTTTCCGATGCGCTCGAAGTAGTTCCTGATTCACAATCAGGTAAAGATCAGTGGCACTATTCTGGTTTGAGTATTCCGGGTAGCAGCAGTGACAATCTTTGTACGCGAGCTCTGAGTCTTCTTCGGGAACGAATTGAAATACCAAATCTGTCAACATTTTTGCACAAAGCCATTCCGATGGGAGCGGGGCTAGGAGGTGGGTCTGCTGATGGTTCCTTCTTTATTAGAGGTTTGAATGAACTATTCGAACTAGCACTTAGTGATGAAGAAATGGAAGGAATGGCGCTTTCCTTAGGAAGTGACTGTCCGTTTTTTATCAAAAATCTCCCTGCAAGAGCACAAGGGAGAGGTGAGATTCTTAATCTGGTTGAACTCCACTTACAAGGGAAGCATTTGGTTCTTATCTGTCCCGATATTCACGTCTCAACCAAGGAGGCTTACTCAGTGATTAAGCCCGATGACTCGCATGAATCTCCTGCGGATATAGTCAGCAAACCAATCGAACAATGGCGAGGAAATCTTAGGAATCGATTTGAGGAATATGCTTTTGAAAAGTATCCTCGGTTGGCTGAAATCAACGAGAAACTCTACAATGCCGGTGCTCTTTACGCCTCGATGACAGGCAGTGGATCAGCGATCTATGGTATTTTTGAAGAGGCTGTAGAAAGAAGCCTCTTGTCGGAATTCGATTCAGTTTTTATCTCCGAGCTTTAAGCCTATTTCTGTGCTCTTCTTAGCACAAGCACGGCAATTCCCGCAAAGAATATATTGGGTAGCCAAACCGCTAGCATTGGATTGAGACCGGCGTTGGTAGCCGCTACGGTAGTTACCTTCATGGCAAATATGTAAACCACGGCTATTAGAACGCCTGTGGCCATATGAACTCCTATTCCTCCTCTTGTTTTGCGTCCCGCTAGTGACACTGCTATCACTGTAAGAATATAGGTAGCAAATGGGTAAGAGGTTCTTTGGTGCTTTTCAATCTCAAAAAACACCGTTTGATCTGAACCTTTCTGACGCTCTGCTTCGATGAAATTTGTCAATTCTTGATACCCCATTGTTGAGGCTATATTGAGTTTGACGCCAAAGTCGGTTGGCCTCATATTAAGAAGTGTATCCAGTTTGGTGCCTTTCGAGATTTTCTCACCTTCATCGGTAAATTCTCGCACACGATACCCTTGAATTTCCCACTTGCCTGATGCGGTATCAAATTTGGCACGATCGGCCATAAGCTTATACTCCAGCTTGCCTTCATCATTCCATTTTTCTAAAGAGAACTTGTATCCGATATTATTGATCGTACTGAACGTTTCAAAATAAGCCAAGGTATTCTCCTCAATTTCCCTGTGGAGATTGTCATCCTTTATTTTGAATTTTTTGTTCATGTATTGCTCCTCGAACTGAATACGAACGCGATTAGCAATGGGCAGTTGGTAGTGGGTAAAGTAAAGTGAAATACCCACTAAGATTGTGGCTGCAATGAAGTAAGGCCTTAGCAGTCTCCTGAAGGAAATGCCTCCGGCGAATATGGCTATGATTTCAGACCGCTGAGCGAGCTGGCTGGTAAAGAGTAGTACGCTCAAAAAGATGAGCAGAGAACTGAAAAGATTCCCAAAGTAGAAGACAAAGTTGAGGTAATACTTGAAGATGATCTGATCAAGAGGGGCATCGTACTTTATAAAACGCTCGAGTTGCTCAGACACATCAAATACGATGGCAATGGACATAATCAGCGCCAGCATAAAAAAGAAGGTTCCCAAGAACCGCTTTATGATGTATAGGTCGAGTATTTTCATGCCTTAAAGGCGGCTTTCGAGCTTTTTTACCATTTGGTTTTTCCAACCGGCAAAGGTACCCTCCTGAATTTTCTTTCGGGCTTCGCCAACCAACCACAAATAAAAGGCCAAGTTGTGAATACTCGCAATTTGTGCTCCGAGCATTTCTTTACTAATGATCAGATGCCTCAGGAATGCCTTTGAATATGCTTGATCAACGTAGGAAGTTCCATTCGGATCGATAGGCGAAAAATCATCCATCCACTTCGCATTTCGAATGTTAATGATTCCTTCGGAGGTAAATAGCATTCCATTTCTGGCATTTCTTGTCGGCATCACGCAGTCAAACATATCAATGCCAAGTGCAATATTTTCCAAAAGGTTGGCTGGTGTGCCGACTCCCATCAAGTATCTGGGTTTATCCTTGGGTAGAATTTGACAGACCACATCGGTCATTGCGTACATTTCTTCGGCTGGTTCTCCCACCGATAGACCGCCTATGGCATTCCCTTCGCGACCTTGAGCGGCTATAAATTCTGCAGATTGCTTTCGCAAATCAGGATAGACGCTTCCTTGAACAATGGGGAAGAAGGTTTGACGGTACCCGTATTTGTCGGGTGTATTGTCAAATCGATCGCAACAGCGCTTCAGCCAGCGGTGTGTCATATGCATGCTGTTCTCAGCATAGTCGTATTCGCAAGGATAAGGAGTGCACTCATCAAATGCCATAATGATGTCTGCACCGATCGTGCGCTGCACATCTACCGCTCGTTCAGGTGTGAAAAAATGCTTCGCTCCGTCGATGTGCGACTTAAAGCTGACACCGCTTTCAGTAATTTTTCGATTATTCGAAAGGGAATAAACTTGGTATCCTCCGCTATCGGTGAGTTGAGGTTTGTTCCATCCGTTGAAGGCATGCAGGCCACCTGCCTTGCTAATGGTTTCAATTCCCGGTCGAAGGTAGAGGTGGTATGTATTACCCAGAATGATCTGGGCCTTAATGTCCTCGTCCAATTCTCGGGGGTGAACACCTTTTACTGCTGCCGCCGTGCCGACAGGCATAAAAATGGGTGTTTCGATCGTACCGTGATCGGTTTCCAGCTCGCCTGCTCTCGCATTCGACTTAGGGTCTTCGGCTATAAGTTTAAATTCCAATGCTCCTTGTAAAACTTTGTTGATAAATCGAGGGCCGGCAAAGATAAGAGGAATAGAAATAGGGAATCGAAAAAGTAATTTTAGCGACTCTATGGAAATCAATGTTTCATCAGAATCGGCGATCATTTTTTGGAAAGCACTACTCGTGTTAAGTACACTTGTCCAATTCGGATTTCTGTTTTTAATCAATGGCCGCTTGGCCTTTTTCAAAAACCCAAAGAAGTCGAATGCCAAGCCACCTGTCAGTATTATTATAGCAGCTCGGAATGAAGAGGAGAACCTCTTGACCAATATGCCGATCATTTTGGAGCAAGACTACCCTAAATTTGAAGTGATCGTAATCAACGACAGTTCGGTAGACGATTCCATAACAGTGCTAAAGGCCTATGAAGAAAAGTATCCGAACCTCAGGGTGATCAATATTCATGAAAATGATCGCTACGAAGGCGGAAAGAAGTACGCCATTACGCTGGGCGTAAAGGGCGCAAAGTACGAGAGGCTGATTTTTACCGATGCCGATTGCTTACCCGTTTCACGAAAGTGGATCGAGAAAATGGTAGAGTCGGCTCCGATGGATGGCGCCATAGTTTTGGGCTACAGCCCTTATAGTGCGCAACCGGGATTTTTAAATAAAGTCATTCGCTACGATTCCTTTAGCACAGGGTTAAACTATTTAAGCTTTGCCCTTTGCGGAATACCTTATATGGGAGTGGGCAGAAATCTATCCTATTCGAAATCTTCGTTTTTCTCTGTCGGAGGTTTTAAGTCTCATTACCGTCTCTTATCAGGAGATGATGATTTACTCATCAATCAGATCGCTCGAAAAGACAATACATTCATTTGCGTGGGTAAAGAGGCTGAGGTCCAAAGTACGCCTGAACAAGACTGGAAGAGCTATTGGATGCAAAAGCGAAGACACCTAACCACAGGTTCAAGCTACCGATTTCTTCACCGTTTTTTACTCCTTCTGCAGCCGATCAGTCTGCTTCTTTTTTGGCTGTCAAGCATTGTCTTATTAGTTTCTCACAATTGGTTGGAGATTACTTTGATACTTGTGTTGACCCGTGTTCTGGCTCAAATCCTTATTTTTAGGCGTTCATCGCGTTGGTTAGGTCAATCAGACCTCACTATATTAGCACCGATATTTGAAATTCTCATTCTAGTTTTCACCACTTGCGCACATGCGGCAAATGCCGTTTCAAAAAGAGTTACATGGAAGACGTAGTATCAAAACTCTCACCAAAGGCCCAGCACGACTACAAACTCGTGAGAAGGGCAGTAGATGATCAAGACCAGGCAGCCTATGCCGAATTGATGGAGCGCTACCGCGAGAGCATTTACTACATGCTCTTGAAAATGGTGAATAACCCCGATGATGCGGATGATTTGACCATCGAGGCTTTTGGTAAAGCATTCAGCAGATTGAAGCAGTACCAGCCTAATTATGCATTCAGTACCTGGATGTTTAAGATCGCTTCAAACAATTGTATTGACTTCATCAGAAAAGAGCGCAAAAAGCGCACGATGTCGATTGATACAGGTCTGCGAAATGAAGATGGCGACAATGTGACGTACGACATCCAATCGGATGTGAGAGACCCCGAAGAAGAAATGGTGCGCGACCAAAGAATGGCGGCTATGCGCCAAGTGGTTGATAAGCTGAAGCCACGTTACAAGCAGTTGGTAATCTTGCGTTACTTTAAGGAATATTCCTACGACGAAATTGCGCAAGAACTCGACTTGCCGCTTGGTACAGTAAAAGCACAGCTCTTTCGTGCCAGAGATTTTCTCTCTACCATGATGAAGAATACCAAAGACACCATTTAGTGTCTGTCCAAAAAGTCCAACTTCTGCGTTACGCTTGTCCTGAAAACAGTCGATTGCGAAAGGCAAACTCCTTATTTTCAGATCTGCGCAAGCCACTTCGGTAAGCTCAGCACAACGCTTGAATTTGAACTGTTTGAATCATAAACTAGAAAAAACCGTGATTGTTAAATGATTGAGCTTTTGACTCAATACTTTCCCCAAATTTCTGAAGAGAAGCTGGAGAAATTTGCCGCACTGCAACCTCTTTACGAGGAGTGGAATGCCAAGATAAATGTGATCAGTCGCAAGGACATGGATCAATTTGAGGAGCGGCATCTTCTTCACTCACTTTGTCTTACCTTTTTTTGGCAACCCCGGTCTGGACAGAAGATTCTGGATATTGGAACGGGAGGAGGTTTTCCGGGAATTCCCCTGGCCATTCTCTATCCTGATGTGGAGTTTCTTTTGATCGATTCCACTGCCAAGAAGATTAAGGTGGTCAATGAGGTGGCTGAAGCGCTCGAGCTCAAAAACGTCAAAGCCATTCAAGAACGGGCAGAATATGTAAAAGGGACGTTCGACTCGGTAGTGAGCAGAGCGGTGGCTCGGCTGGCAGTACTGACGGAATACTGCGTGCATTCTAAAATGAAAACAAAGGAATTGATCTGCTTAAAAGGCGGCGATTTGCGCGAAGAGCAAGAAGAAGTTGACCGTTATCCTTCGATTATTTACAAGTTGGACTCTAAGATTAACCGACCGTTTTTTGAGACGAAGAAGGTCGTGAAAGTTACTTACCGTTAATCAATCAAATTGACTTGTTGCATCTGCTGCAACTTGGTGTATAGCCCATCATTATTCGCCATTAAGTCAGCATGGCTGCCCGACTCAACGATTTCCCCATCTTCGACCACGATTATTTTACTCGCATTTCTGATGGTGCTCAAGCGATGTGCAATCACGATGGCGGTGCGGCCTTTCATCAATTCCTCCAGCGCGTCTTGAACCAATTTTTCTGACTTGCTGTCCAGCGATGAGGTAGCCTCATCCAAAATCAAAACGCATGGATCTCTCAATACGGCTCGAGCAATGGCGATGCGTTGGCGCTGACCACCACTTAACTGCACGCCCCTCTCTCCAACCAGCGTTTCCATGCCTTCGGGGAAATTGGAAATGAACTCCATGGCATTTGCCTTTTCGGCGGCCGTGATTATTTCTTCCTCCGATGCCTCGGGATTTCCGTAGCCAATGTTTTCTTTAATCGTTCCGTTAAATAGAATCACTTCTTGAGGTACGATCCCGAATAAGGAGCGATAGGTAGATAGGTCGTAGTCTGAAGCGGCCTTTCCATCTAGTAATATTCCTCCACTCGTCGGTTCGTAGAATCGGAGTAGCAAGGAAGTGATGGTTGACTTTCCCGCTCCCGAAGGGCCCACGATTCCCAAGAGCTCGCCTGTTTTGACTTCGAAGTTGATCCCTTTAAGCACTGGGAGGTTTTCGCGAGAAGCGTAACTGAAGTTCACGTCTTTAAACTCAATATCGCCTTTCGTCTTAGATCTTAGATCGGTCTTTTTGTGTTGGATGTTTTCCGAATCACCATCGATGATGTCCATCAGGTTTTCGGTAGCTCCCACGGCTTTTTGAATACCCGCATAGAGATCGGGCAAGCTCCCGATGGACGCTCCGAGGAAAATCGTATACATTATAAAGGAGATGAACGACGACTGCAACATGTTTCCTTCCTGCGTGAGCAATACCCCTTGCCAAATCACAAAAACAATGGAGCCAAATAGGCAAAGAATAATGAATGAAACGAAGAGTCCGCGCCAAATGGCTCCTTTCATGGCCAAGGCCCTGATCTCGTCTACCCGTACACCGTAGCGTCTCATCTCAAAAGCTTCGTTGGTAAAGGCTTTTACGTTTTGGATGCCTTGCAGTGCCTCTTCCAAAATGCTGTTGGACTGAGCGCTGGCATCTTGTGTTTGTTTGGATAGCTTGCGAATAAACCGACCGAAGAACACCGCAATGAGCGCTACGGCGGGAATAACGCTGAGCATGATTAATGACAGCTTTGGCGAAAGCCAAACCAATGCTGCGATTCCCACCACAATAGTGATCACTTGCCTCACGAACTCGGCGATGGTGGTAGTAAAAGTTGTTTGCAATTTACTGATGTCCGTAGCGATTCGGCTGGTCAATTCTCCGATCTTATTGCGGTTGAAGAATTCCAGAGGCGACATGATCAATTTTGAGAAAGCGTCTCGTCTTATGTCTGCCAAGGTGTATTCGGTAACTCTGGTAAAAAGCAGGATTCTGAAAAAGGAAAAGATGGCTTGAGAAGTAAAGACCACGGCAAGGGCCAGAATGATGTCTTCGAGTCCGTCGAAATTCAGCATTTGGCCTACTGCGCCCTCGGTGCCATCGTTGCCAATAAGTTGGCCGATAAAGTAGGGAAAGAGCATTGCCGTAAGGCTGCTCAAGATCAGGAACACAAAACCCAAGCTGAAAATGCCCGAGTACGGTTTGAGGTAGCGAAATACGCGACTGGCTTCCTTAAAGGAAACCTTTGGTTTTTTTTCTTTCTCTTCGGCCATAAGCGGGGGCAAAGGTAATATCCTTAACCCAATGCCTTGGTCATTGTTTTGTCAGAATTAAATTGTCGATTGCAAAGCCTTGATGAATCCTCTCGCAAGTCTCTGATGCGGGTTATACCTCCTACATCGAGCCATGTAAATGCCGTAGGATCATCATCTTCGTTTTCTAAAAAACCTATAACAGTTGGTCTTCTTGTTGAACTGTCCCTATTCATGATATGCAATACTCCATTCTCAGTAACTTGAAAATCGCCATGTTGCCCCAATACGGGATCAGCATTCACTCCCCATGCAATTCTAAATTGGGCTGAATCTGTTGCTTCATGCACTACCAGTCTTCTTGCGGGTTGAAGGGCATT
Source organism: Cryomorphaceae bacterium 1068 (assembly GCA_027214385.1). NCBI lineage: Bacteria > Pseudomonadati > Bacteroidota > Flavobacteriia > Flavobacteriales > Cryomorphaceae > Cryomorphaceae bacterium 1068. The sequence goes on from JAPVXR010000008.1 coordinate 19,342, forward strand.
GGAAAATGAGTTTCCCATTCCTACGTTACCCCATGGGGTTATTCTTAAAACCTCATTTCCTTCGGGTTCGTTTCCGATTTGCCCCGCTTGAAAACTGGTTGGACTAATAAATAAAATACGAAAGTTGTCAGGATTTGCAGTTTCGTATTGACACCCCCAAGCGATTACTGCATCTGTTTGTGTAGTATCAGAGCTTGGGCTCGGCCTTTCTAAAAGACCCGTATACATAATGTCAAGGTTTGTTTCGTAGGTGGTGCCTACATTCATCCAGGCGCGAGATATTGGACTAGGGATATATTGATCTCCTAAAAGGTGAAGCATTGATCTGGCGGGATCATCTTGACCAAACAACCCCATTGTGGTTCGTTGAACACTATCTCTTGTCAGGCCGTTCAATCCATTCCAGACCGGAAGCTCCGTTATGGCGAACTTTATGCGTCCGTTGGAAGAGATATCGATTTCATCAAAACCTTTGTTTTGGATGGGGAGGGCTATGCCCGAGTTGTTATTGAAGCCAACGAAACGACCAAATACAGGAACGTTGTCATCTACAGTTACCTGTCCGAATGTAATTTGACAGATCATTGCCATCATAAAAATGATGGACAGCTTATTAATTTTCATGGTATTTAATTTTCTACCACGAAACGCTTTGTTATTCTGTGATGCATTGAGTAAATAGTTGAGAAGTACAGTCCGGAAGGTAAGTCTATTGATAACTTAACTCTTTTCCTCCCATTTAACATTTGGCTTTCCAACAATACACCGCTCGGTGAATGTATTTCTAACTTTATCATCGGTGTTTCTTGCTCTATATAGATCACATCGATACATGGATTTGGGTAGACTGAAACCTCAAATCTATATTGATTACGAACTGAATTCGTAAAGTCACATCCATCAGGAGACGTTGTCAAGCAGAAATCATCAAAATAATAGTATGGAGTTATTTCCCCGGTTTGTTCACCACCTATTCTGAGCGTATCCGTGAGGCTATCCTCGTAGAAATTACCGAAAGTTACAAATTGATAAGCTTCGTCTGCAATAAATTGATAGGACATTTCCACCCAATTGACCGTATCTTCCACTATCTCGATTTCATTGAAGTTTGCGAAATTAGGAGTTGGGCCTTGTTCTTCCGGGTTCAAATTATTGTCAACTAAGAATAGTGCTCCTATATTATTTGATGCGGCATTGAAAGTATTGGATTGATGAGCTCGAGACACATAAAAGGTTAAAAAATACTCTTGGCCAATAACTAAAGGTTTCATCAATTCAACTCCAAAATATTCCCGAACATTAGGTAAATTCTTACTAAATGTAGCAAGCCCCAAATACCCTTCACCCGTTCTCGGTTCTTGATATCCCAAGTCGTTATCCCACCCAAGCCCGGAGCTACAGCTATTGAAGTAGTCGGGAGATCCACGAAAAGATTGCCAAGTTGGCAACCAAGTTTCAATATCCCCAAAATTTGAAGGGCACTCAAGGTAGTTTTCGGCACTACCATCGGGTATCAAGTTCTGCCCAAAAAGGGCAATCGATAAAAGGATAAAAGAAAGCGTAAAAAAGCGTTTCATGGTTGATTAAAAATTGATTAAGGCCCGACTTCGCGCAGGCAAACGCATTTATTTCAGACCACGCTGTAATGAGACATGGTGCGAGAAGCTCCTTGAACTTGTCGGTCTGATAGTTGTACCTTTACTACTTCATATATGCCTCCATTTGTTTAATCGCTAATGGGTGTATTTGATTGGCCCGGGGTCTCCACACCTCGGGCCTTTTATTTCTATGTGGGGTCGGGTATCATCGTATTTTGGTTAGTGCTTTTCTGAGTACTTCGTTTAAAGTTTGCGAAAAGAATCGAGTAAAAAAAGACAACCCATTGAATTATTCTTTCAAGGGAGGGGTAAATAGCTGCTTATTAGCCCGCTGAAATTCACAGTGATTTGTTAAGTCAAATCGCAGCATGAATTTAGTGGAAAGAGCCTGCTATTTTCGCTAAATTAGAACTCATCTGGGAGCTCGATACTCTGTTCGCAATACTATTTTCAACTTTCGTTTTGCAGTAAGCACAAAAAGACTATTTTTGCAGTCCGTTTTAAAAACGGGATAGAATTTTGAACTTCGATTGCCATGAAAAGAACATTCCAACCTTCGAACAGAAAGCGCCGCAACAAGCACGGTTTTCGCACACGTATGGCTTCTGCAAACGGCCGTAAGGTATTAGCTGCGCGCCGCAGAAAAGGACGTAAGCGTCTTACTGTTTCTGACGAGAAGCTTCACAAGCGTTAATAACCTTTCGCTCCAAACATATTTTTTTTCCGCCATTGCATTTATTGCAGTGGCGGTTTTTTTGTTTCCATGCCTTTCGGCAATTGCATCAACCCTTCTTTCTGAATTAGAGCGGCATTGGCGCCCGTCATAATAATATGTCCAGAGCGCAATGAGTGGATCTTTATCTCAGGATTTGCCTTTCTGAATTTCCGCGCATTCTTCTCTGGAATGATTTTGTCGTAAAGACCGAAGAAGAGATCTGCAGTGATGCCATGCTCTCGCATGCCCGTTCCGAGTTTCTCAAAGTCGGGCTCAATTTTTCTCAAGAATGTCCAAACAGAATAGACCTGTACTTGGCTTTCGCGGGTTTTGATTTGCGATTTAACGAAGTCGCGTAGCTTGGTGCTGATAAGTTTTGTTTTGTGCAGAACTTTCAGAATCCAATAGAAGGGTGCATTGAATTTGATAAATTGCCGAAAGGCCACACGGCCAATGGCGTAATGACTCAAGAGAGCGTACCAGCGATTGACGATCAATCCGTCGGGAGCAAAGAGGTAGAGAGCGTCAATGCGTTGTGGCAATACCTCGGCAATGCACATGCAGATTCGACCGCCCAAGCTGTAACCCATCAGCGAAGCGCTAGGCAGGTTTTCGCGAAGCAGAAAAGCTTCGATTAATCCTTTCAGCTCCTCTTTTGAAAGCGGTTTTCCATCAGGCGATCGGGAGCCGATATCACTTTTTCCATGAAAGAAAATATCGAATGAATAGACTGTGAACTCCTCGTGAAACGGACGAGTAAAGCGAATGAAGTCGGTATAGGTTCGCCCGAAACCGTGGAAGGCGAGAAGCGGTTGGTTGCCCTCTCCCCAAATAGCATAGTTGAGGCGTAATTCACCATGTGTAAATAACTTCTCTTGAACTGTTGGTTTGTATTCCACTTCGGAAGGAAAAAATCAATTACTTTCGCGTCCTAAATGAAGCAAAATTTAGGCACATCGACGTATTCTGTTCGCCCAATTGAAGCTTTTTTCCCATACTTTTCCTCTTCACCTTCCTCAAAAACACTGTTATGCCTAGAGATAGAAGCATTCGATCCGTATTAATAATCGGTAGCGGCCCCATAGTAATTGGCCAAGCCTGTGAGTTTGATTACTCAGGTTCTCAAGCATCGCGCTCCTTGCGCGAAGAAGGTATTGAAGTGACTCTGATCAACTCCAATCCTGCCACCATCATGACCGATTCGGTTGTGGCTGATAATATTTACTTAAAGCCGCTGGAACCCGAATCGATTGAAGAGATTCTCCAAAAGCACAATATCGATGCTGTACTCCCTACCATGGGTGGGCAAACAGCTCTTAATCTTGCCATAAAATGCGATGAGCTAGGCCTTTGGGAGCGCTTTGGGGTGAAGATGATCGGAGTTGATATCAACGCCATCGACGTGACGGAGAACCGAGAGGCGTTTAGAAAATTGATGGAATCCATTGATATTCCAATGGCTCCTCAGGCCACTGCCAATTCATTTTTGGAAGGAAAGGAGATTGCACAAAAATTCGGTTTTCCGCTTTGTATTCGCTCGAGTTACACTTTGGGTGGGGCCGGAGCGGGAATCGTTCATGAGCAGAAAGACTTTGATAACCTCTTAACGAGGGGGCTTCATGTTTCTCCAATTCATGAGGTGATGATTGACAAGGCTCTGCTCGGTTGGAAGGAGTTTGAGCTGGAGCTTTTGCGCGATGACAATGACAATGTTGTTATTATTTGCTCGGTAGAAAACATGGATCCCATGGGAATCCACACGGGAGACAGCATCACCGTGGCACCTGCAATGACGCTCAGCGATAGAACCTATCAGCGCATGCGTGATATGGCTTTTAAAATGATGCGCTCAATAGGGAATTTTGCCGGAGGCTGTAATGTACAGTTTGCCGTAAGCCCGGATGAAAAAGAAGACATCATCGCTATTGAAATCAACCCGCGTGTATCGAGGTCTTCGGCATTGGCATCAAAGGCTACGGGATACCCGATTGCTAAGATTGCCGCCAAGTTGGCCATCGGTTACCACTTGGATGAATTGAAAAATCAGATTACCAAAACCACTTCGGCTTTCTTTGAGCCTACACTCGATTATGTGATCGTAAAGATTCCTCGTTGGAATTTCGACAAGTTCAAAGGCTCTGATCGCGAGTTGGGCCTCCAGATGAAGGCAGTAGGAGAGGTGATGGGGATTGGAAGAAGTTTCCAAGAAGCCCTTCAAAAGGCTTGCCAATCGCTGGAGATCAAACGAAACGGCTTGGGCGCAGATGGTCGTGAATTGAAAGACCAAGATAAGATTCTGCACAGTTTGGAGCACCCGAGTTGGAACAGACTATTCCATATCTACGATGCCATTAAGCTGGGTATACCGTTTAAGACCATCCATGAAAAGACTAGAATTGACTACTGGTTCTTGAAGCAAATTGAGGATTTGATCCTGCTGGAGGACAAGATTGAAGACCATACGCTGGATTCGCTTCCGCGGGAATTGCTTTTCGAAGCCAAGCAAAAAGGTTATGCCGACCGTCAGGTGGCTCACCTCTTGCGCTGCTTGGAAAGTGAAGTTTTTTCGAAGCGACACGATATGGGCATCAATCGGGTGTACAAAATTGTAGATACCTGCGCCGCAGAGTTTGAAGCGAAGACACCGTATTTCTACAGCACCTTTGAAGACGAAAACGAATCGGAAGTAAGCGACCGTAAAAAAATTGTAGTGCTTGGTTCGGGCCCAAACCGCATCGGTCAGGGAATAGAATTTGACTACTGCTGTGTGCATGGAGTCTTGGCTGCAAAAGAATGCGGTTACGAGACCATCATGATTAATTGTAACCCCGAGACGGTTTCTACTGATTTTGATACGGCCGATAAGCTCTACTTCGAGCCTGTATTCTGGGAGCACATCTACGACATCATTCTTCACGAAAAGCCGGAAGGAGTAATCGTACAATTGGGGGGACAGACCGCACTGAAATTGGCTGAAAAGCTGAGTCGCTACGGCATTAAGGTCATCGGAACCAGCTACGAGGCTTTAGATCTGGCCGAAGATCGCGGAAGCTTCTCAACCCTTTTGAAAGAGCACAATGTTCCTTATCCTGAGTTTGGCGTGGTTGACAATGCCGAGCAATCTTTGGAATTGGCAGATGACCTTGGATTTCCTTTGCTGGTAAGGCCTTCTTATGTCCTTGGAGGACAGCAAATGAAAATCGTCATCAACAAAGAAGAGCTGGAGACGCATGTGGTGAATATCCTTCGCGACATGCCCGACAATAAAATTCTACTTGACCACTTTTTAAGTGGGGCAATCGAAGCTGAGGCCGATGCGATTTGTGATGGTGAGAATGTGTATATCATCGGAGTAATGCAGCATATTGAGCCTGCAGGGATTCACTCGGGAGATTCATACGCCGTATTGCCGCCTTACAATTTGGGTGATTTGATCATCGAGCAAATCGAAACCATCACGAAGAAAATAGCTATTGCTTTGCGCACCGTTGGATTGATCAATATCCAATTTGCCATCAAAGACGATGTGGTATATGTGATTGAGGCCAACCCTCGTGCTTCACGAACGGTACCATTCATCGCGAAAGCTTATGGTGAGCCTTACGTGAAATATGCCACCATGGTGATGCTGGGCGAAAAGAAGGTGACTGATTTTGACTTCAAGCCAAACAAGAGCGGTTATGCGATTAAGATTCCGGTATTCTCTTTCGAGAAATTCCCGAATGTGAATAAGGAGCTCGGCCCTGAGATGAAATCCACCGGCGAGGCGATTCAATTTATTGACACGCTGATGGATCCATTTTTTAGAAAAATCTACAGTGAGCGAAACCTCTACCTCAGCCGCTAAAGGAATCTCTATATCTTTGAATCGACATGAGATTGCTCCTGATCATTTTGGCTATTTACATTGCTGTCCGACTTTTAGGAAGACTGCTCATGCCTTTTATGAATAAAAATACTTCCTCGAGAGGTTCAGGATCTGCGCAAAGCAGACAGGATAACCGAAGAGAAGGAGACGTAACCATAGAGTATACCGACAAGAACAAAAAGAACAGAAAAGGAGATTCCGGAGAGGGAGATTACGTCGATTTTGAAGAACTGGATTAATTATGAAACACCCATTAGTAAAGCGATTTCTGCCCCACCTTATAGCTGTACTTTCTTTTCTAGCCATAAGCGCAGTATACTTTTATCCTGCTTTTGACGGGAATAAGCTGAACCAGAGTGATCAGACCACTTTTCGTGGGATGGCTCAAGAAATCGTTGAGTACCGAAGAATGTACGGAGAGGACCCTCTTTGGACCAATTCGATGTTTGGCGGAATGCCAGCCTATCAGATTTCGGTGGATCATTCAAACGACATCATATCCATCATTGATGATGTGGTGACACTTGGCCTTCCCAGGCCTGCAAACTACCTTTTTCTCTACTTGTTGGGTTTTTATATCCTCATGATTTCTCTGCGGGTCAAACCTGCTATGGCTGCCGTTGGAGCGGTAGCCTTCGCCTTTTCAAGCTATTACTTCATCATTTTAGAAGCAGGTCACAATACAAAGGCGCATGCCATCGGCTATATGGCTCCTATCCTTGCGGGAATTATTTGGGCCTATCGAGGAAAGTTCCTGTTCGGTGGAGCAGTAGCTGCGCTTTTCTTGGCTTTGGAGATTGACGCCAATCACGTACAAATCACCTATTATCTTGGTTTTCTAGTCCTCTTTATGGTGCTTGTTTTTGCCTTTCGGGCTTTCCGACAACAAAAGATCAATGAATTTATCAAAGCCTCAGTTGTACTTCTGATTGCGGCAGTGCTGGGCGTCGCGGCCAATCTCAACAATCTGTGGCCTACATACGAGTACGGCGAATATTCGATTAGGGGAGCCACTGATCTTACCATCACTCCCGATGGAAGTTCAAACGAAGCCAATACCACCGAAGGTTTGGACCGCGATTACGTGACTCAATGGAGCTATGGTATAAAAGAAAGCTTGACCATTTTGGTTCCCAACTTAATGGGTGGAGAATCAGGAGCGTTGATCGATCAAAATACGCAGAAGGAGAATCCTCAACTGTATCGAGAAATAGCTCAAGGCTATCAAGCGACTCAGGTATTTCCAAACTCTTATTGGGGCGATCAACCTTTCACCAGCGGCCCGGTTTACTTTGGAGCTACAGTGTTTTTACTCTTTATCTTAGGCTTGGCTTTTGTCAAGAATAGATTGAAATGGGCTCTATTGGTTACCGTGATGCTCACTATTGCATTGGCCTGGGGAAAGAACTTCATGGGACTCACCGACTTTTTTCTCGATTTCGTACCCGGTTACAATAAGTTCCGAGCAGTCACCATAATTCTGTCGATTGCAGGATTGGCATTTCCCATTTTGGGTTTCATTTTTCTACGCCAACTTTGGATGAAGCCTCAAATGATTGCTGATAAGCCAAAACTCTTTTTTGGAGTGGCAGGTGGATTAGCCCTTGTTTTACTTGCTTTTGTGGTAGCACCTCAGGCATTCTTTAATTTCTTAAGCACTCAGGAAAATGAGATTTTCAGTGGTCTATCACAAGGTGACGGTGCTGCAGCAGTTTTGCAATACGTTTCAGCATTGCAAGAAGCTCGGGCAGATCTTCTTGTTGCTGATGCCATGCGATCTTTAATATTCGTGCTCCTCACAGGTGGAGTGGTTTGGCTATTTGCCAAAGGAAGAGTGAATGAAAAGATTTTGATCGTCTCATTAGCTGTTCTGATCATTGGTGATTTATGGCCTGTATCGAAGAGGTATGTGAACAATGAAAAAGAGAAAGGGCGTTATGTGCAATGGCAACCTGCTGAAGCTACTGCTGCTGCTGCATATCCCGTTGCCGCCGCTGATTCTTACATTTTGCAACGTGAGGTGGAAATGAACCCGCGAGTAGGTGATGCTGTCAATAGCGCTGTGACGGAATACCGAGATGAGGCCAAAAAGGATGTTTCACGAAGGGCCAGTCAGGAAGAGATCGACAATGTAAAATTTGCGGCCCTTCGATTCAGTACAGATTACCGCGTGTTGAACCTAAACGGCCCTTTTCTTGAATCCAGGACTTCCTACTTCCACAGTTCTATTGGTGGATACCATGGGGCAAAATTGAAAAGAGTACAGGAGCTTTATGATTTCCATATCGCCAGAGAGATTGCTTCTTTGGGTGCCGTGCTGCAGGGTGCCCCTGACATGAACTCTGTGGATAGAGCCATAGAATTAATGGATGTCACCAATATGCTCAACACGAAGTACATCGTCTATAATCCCGAAGCTCCACCTTTTGAAAATGAATATGCTTTTGGCCCGGCTTGGTTTGTAGAGTACATACAAGTAGCTGAAAGTGCAGACGAAGAAATTCTTGCACTGGATGAGCTCGAACTGCGATCTGAGGGAGTCGTTCACAGCGATTTCAATGAAATGGTGAAAGACTTCAACTTCCAAGAATCGGCTGATGCCATCATAGCTGTTGAAGCGCATTTGCCGAATTACATCAGCTACATTTACGATTCGCCTGTTCCGCAAGCTGTAGTCTTTTCGGAGATTTATTACCCTGAAGGCTGGAATGCCTATTTGGATGGCGAAAAGGTAGATTACTTCCGCGCCAATTATGCCCTACGTGGGATGCTCGTGCCTGATGGAAGTCACAAGATCGAATTCAAATTTGAACCTAAAAGCTATGCGCAGGCATCAACGATTAGTACCGGCGCAGGATTGATTGTTTTCTTCTTCTTTTTGTTTGCCCTTTATCGCCACTTTAAGGCGCCTGAAAAAGATGTTTACGAAGACCTAATGAGCTAATTATGCAAAAACGGATAGATAGTACCATCAAGTTCCTTAATGATACAATTGGACCCAATAAGCGAATCCTTGATTTGGGAGTGCCTAATTCTCTTGGTGAAGCCATGAAGAAGGCGGGTTATGAAGTAATCAATACGGGAGGCGAAGATTTGGACGTTGATTTCGAGAAATACCTCAAAATGGATGTGGATTGCGTAACAGCTTTTGAGATTTTTGAGCACATGCTGGCCCCCTTTAATATTCTTCGTTTGCTGGAGGTGCCTAATCTTGTGGCCTCAATTCCGCTTAAGCTCTGGTTTGCTTCGGCTTATTGGAGCGAAACTGATCCTTGGGACAGACACTACCACGAGTTTGAGCCGAAGCAATTTGATATGCTGATGGAACGGTCGGGATGGGAAATTAAGGATTCGGCCAAATGGAAGAATCCCGAAAAAAAGAAGTTGGGAATCAGACCCATCCTGAGGAATATCACCGACAGGTATTACATTGTTCACTGTCAGCGTCAGAGCGGTTATACTGTCCCCTCAAAGTAGGTGAAAAACTTACTGATAATAACTTATTATTGGCCACCTGCAGGTGGTGCGGGCGTTCAGCGTTGGTTGAAGTTCAGTAAGTACCTGCCTGAGTTTGGGTGGCACCCCATTATTCTTACCGTCGATCCCGATCAAGCTTCATACCCTCAACGGGATGAGTCCTTGCTGAAGGAAGTAGGGGATGAGGTAGAAGTTTTCAGAACCAAGTCTTTTGAGCCTTTGCAGCTTTACGCAAAAGCGGCAGGAAAGGAAAGAGTGCCATACGGAGGATTCAGCAATGAGAAATCAAATTCTTCATTTTCTCGATTTTTAAGGGGTAATTTTTTCATTCCCGATGCGCGCCGTGGCTGGAATCGCTTTGCTATTGCTAAGGCCAAAGAGATTATTTCAAGTCGGGAGATTGATTGTGTCATCACAACAGGCCCACCTCAATCTACTCATTTGATTGGCCTCAGCTTGAAGCGCCAACTGGGCATAAAATGGGGTGTGGATCTCCGCGATCCATGGACGGACATCTATTACAACGAGAAAATGCTTCGAACCCAATGGGCTGAAAATCGCGATGCCAAGCTCGAGAAGCAAACTTTGCAAGAGGCCGATTTTTGCATCACCGTGAGCAATGGATTTGTGGAGTTGTTTAAGCAAAAAGTGGATAGAGCCTATCATGTGGTTACGAATGGATTTGACGAGCAAGACCTCGTGAATGTTGTTCCACGAAAGTCGGCAGAGTCGAAGAAGCTGATTATTTCCTACACCGGAACGATGTCAGACATATACGAGCCTGATGTTTTTTTTGAAGCATTGGCGAGATATGGAGGATCTTTTGAACTCAGAATTGCCGGTAGTATTTCAGAAGGAGTTCAAAAGAAAATTGATGATTGCGGTATTTCGGAAAGCGTAAACTACCTGGGATACCTTTCTCACGCCGATGCACTAAAAGAAATGAGCAATGCAGATTTGCTGCTGCTTATCTCGCCCATGGTAAAGAATTCAAAAGGTATTATTCCGGGGAAGCTGTTTGAGTATTTGGCCTTTCATAAACCCATCGTAGCAATTGCTGATAATGAAGGTGGCGACATTGAGCGTATTCTAAAGCAAACAGGGGCCGGAGAAGTATTTAGCAGAACCAATAACGGTGGAATACTCAAATGGATCAATACATTGGGTTCCACGTCGATTGCAAATAACTCTGAAATGATCCAAAAGTATCATCGACGAAATCTGACCAAACAACTCGTCGAACAACTGAACAAAATTTAAACCTGATTCCGAATGCTAGAAGGTTCCCGAATACTGATGTTGCTTGATGCTCCTTATCCTAAGGACATTCGATTAGAAAAAGAAATATCTGCGCTGATAGATGCGGGTGCAAACGTAACACTTGTTTGCTACCGCAAAGAAGGTGAGCCGCGTCGTGAAAAAGTAGATGGCTGCAATGTTGTGAGAACAGCCGAGGTAATTACAAATTCAAAGAAAGGCTGGGTGGATATTTGGAATTCCATCAGTTTTATCAACCGACCTATTAAAAAGGTTTTGGATTCTCTTGAAGTTGAATTCGACGTTGTACATGGTCACGACTTACCAATAGTTAATACGGCATTGCAGTTTGCTCGAGAAAGAGGTATTAAGTGCGTGTTTGACGTGCATGAGAACTACCCTGAAGCATTAAAGGTTTGGTTCGGCTGGCGCCGCAACCACTTAATCAGGCTCAAGAATCAAATGTTTTTCAATTATTCTCGCTGGATTGAGCGCGAGCGTGAAATGGTTCAAGCTTGCGATGCGGTTATTGCCGTAGTAGATGAAATGAAAACTCGTTTATGCGAGATACACGATATTTCAACTGATAAGGTGACCGTGGTATCGAACACTGAGCCGAAGGACCGGTTTGATACAATTGGTAAAACGGATAATTCAGATTTGAATAGGGTGGTTTATGTGGGTGGTATCGGCCCTCATCGAGGACTCGATACGGCCATCAAGGCCATGCCTGAAATGCTCAAGTACAGCGATGATTTTCGATTGCAGATTGTGGGAGCTGGAAATAGTGATACGATTGGTTTTCTGAAGCAATTGGTTGCAGAAAGGAAGTTAGAAAATTACGTCGAGTTCACGGGTCACGTCCCACTGGAGAAGGCTCTGGGATATATGCGCGGAGCATATCTTAATATTATTCCCCACCATGCTAATGAGCATACGAACAACACTATCCCCCACAAGCTTTTTCAAATAATGAACTCTGGATTCCCTTTGATGGTTTCATCTTGTTTGCCGCTAAAGAGAATTGTTGAGGATCATAAGGCAGGCTTAGTCTTCGAGGCAGGAGATAGCACGAGTTTTGCTGAGCAAATGGCTTGGTCTTTAAAAAATCAAGAACAAATAGCCCGGTTTACCATCAATGCCCGCGACGCCGTTCAAAACAAAGGGCTCAATTGGGAAAATGACGCGGGAAGACTTGTTGCACTTTATTCAAGATTAATTGGGAGGTCCAGCTAAAGTTCTTGAACGATTTTCTTTATTCCTCCTTTGCTGAAGAGCAGTTTCCATAGTTTTGTTAATCGATTTCTTTCGCTGGTGGAAGTTCCGAAACGGTATAGTAAGAGAAGGTAGGCCGCTATGATCAGGCTTTTCAAGAAAATACGAATGAGAAGATCCAAGTCATTAAGCGGTATAGAAAGCGCAATGAACGCAGCGCAACTCAGAATAATCAAGGCAATTCTCATTAGTTCATAATTGATGGGCATCAACCGTTTGGCCCAACGGTATGAAGCTATAGTCATTATGCAATAGCTCAACCCCGTAGCAGCAACTGCTCCGTACATTCCGTAGTCAGCAACTAGCAGGAAGTTTAAGCCAATATTTGCGAAAACCCCGAGCAAAGTGACCTGAGCGTGGTATCTCGTTTTTTTGGTTAGCAAAAAAATATAAGCGAGATAATTATTTAAGGCCTTGAAAATAAACAGAAATGCAATGAAAGGGACTAAGATGGCTGCAAGCCAATAGGCCTTTTCTCCACTGCTAAATACCTTTGTGAGCTCGAAACCAAAAACAGAAACGACCAAAGTGAGGATAACAATAAGTGCCACATAGATGCTCAAGGTTTTGCTAAAGAAAGGCTTGAAATCGGGATGGCTTAGCTTTTTAAATGCAATAGGAAGGAAGGCGATAGAAAAGCTGGCGATGATTAAGAGATTTGATAAGCTACCGATCTTATAAGCTAAGGTGTAAATACCGACCTCATCAAATTCACCGTAAAACTTTATAATCAACCGATCTGAAATAGTCAGTAAAACGGCGGAAATACTAGTGAAAATGAGCGGCCCGCCATAGCGATACATTTCAATTCCATATTTCTTACTAAAGGAGAGACTTAAATTCCTTATTTGTAAGGGAAGAGTGGAAATCCAAAAAACCAGATTGGAAAAAAGGATTGCCTTTACCGCTCCGTAAACCTTCTCATCCTGATAGACTACGAAGTACCATACAAAGCCAATTAGAGTTGCGAACTTCAGTAAGACATAGAAAAAATACGCGACAGACTTTTCCTTTAGCCTCAGTAATTGGAGCGGAAGCAAGCCCAATACTTCGAAAGCAATCGAGAAAATGAGGAGCTTGAAATGAAGTTGATAATATGAGTTATCAAATATTAGCGTACTCAGTTGTTCCTTAAAAGGAAGAGCTACTCCTACGAATAGGAGGCTAAACAACATCAGCGAGCTTAGCGCTGTAAAGTAAAGTCTACGAAGCTCTTTATCAGATAGGTCATTGCTCCCGAAACGAAGAAATGCCGAAGGAATTTGCAATGAAATGACACCAACGAAAAATTGGGCGAAAACTTCTAGAATGGCCAATTCTCCGAATTCAGTTGTGCTGAGTGATCTGGTATAAAGCGGTAAAAGAATAACTCCCGCAGCTTTGATGGACAGATTACTAAGTCCATAGATTACTGTTTGCTTGAGAGTATTGCGAAAATCTTTTATCATGTTTAGTTTTAACGGCCTCTTCGGTGATTTTTCACCCTTGGTAGAGTCGTCAATTTTAAGGCTCTTTCAAGAATTTCATTGAATTTGTCAGCACTAAATTTACGAAGGCAAAGAAAATGACCACATACATTGGTTTACTCTTGGGTTGCCAGCGAACAATCGGGTTAGGCATTTTGGTGCATGGATAGTAGGGGTAATCATGATTTGAATAAGGACTTTTTCTTCACTGTAAATAAAGTCGTATTTTGTGAACTTTCGATGGTGATGGGCGATCCTAAAAAAATACTCTTTCTTTTAATTACCTCTTTGTTTTTCATTGAGTCTTTTTCTCAATGTGATGAATCTTCTCAGATTGTAACGTATACTTCTGATGGAAATAACACTTTAAGTTCTTCCATTCGTGAAGATGACGGTTTTTCAGTTTGTGGTAGCATCAGTGAAAGTGGTGAAACCGACTATGTGCTCTATCAATTCCAAGATGAACTTAGCCCGATTAATGCAATTAGAATCAGCAGTGATTTTAATGATACAGGCGGACCGATAGTTCACACAAAACTGACCAATGGCAACTACGTTCTGGCAGGATATAGTCTCATAGGTAGTCAAAGGCATCTCAAAATAGTCTGTTTTGATCAGAACAACGTTTTGTGGCAAAAAAGACTGGCCGGCAGTCCTGAATCTCCTCGGGCGATTCACGCCCTGGACAATGGTGGAGCATTGTTGGTGGGTACTTCCCACACACAATCCAACGGATCTTCTGATGCGTTCGCGATAGAATTTGATCAAAACGGAAATGTCATTTGGAAGAAAGGATTCGGTAGTACTGATAATGAGCACTTTTACGGTGCACTAACTTCTTTTGATGATTTGCATCTGGTGGTGGGGAATAACGCGACTTTTTCAGGAACCCATCGACCTATTGTAGCTACCATTGATAACACAGGTAGTCTCGTTGATTACAATTTATATACAGGGGCAGGTTTGTCACTTTTCAGTACGGTCGTGCGCTACGATGGACACTATTATACGGGAGGATATGTTCAATCCGGTAATAGAGCCGGAATTATTGTCAAGCTTGATCAAAGTTTTGAAGTTATTTGGTCTCGAAGAGTAGAAATTGGAGGCTTTAACAATAACTATGTTTCAGGCATTGGTGTTGATGAGAACGGTTCCCTTTTTGTTTCAGCGCTCAATGAAGGAGCAAATTCAAAACTTCATTACCTAAGAGTCGATCCGAGTACGGGAGACTTAATTTCTGCTGTGACCGGCACTAATGATATTCCTTCAAATGAAGTCAGTGTTATTGGGGGGTATCAAATCTCAAATCCTGATGAAGGCATGTTGTCTGTTTCAAATGTTTCCAGCTCGGGAGATTTCATTATTGCGAGAACTAATGAATGCCTGACGAACAGCGATTGTCTTGAGAATGCAGAGGTGTCTTTATTGAATTATAACCTGACGAGAATAGATTATTCACCTGGCGAACGAATATTACAGGAGGTATTTGATATTGTTGAGTTTGAAGTTTCTACTGCTGACTTGCCCATCGCTTCGGCGTGCGATTTCGTTTGTGCGGGTGATTTATCTGTTCCCGACGTTTCCGGCTGTGTGAATGAACCGATTGAAATGACATTCAACTTGGAAAATGATGAATCAGAAATTCAATCCTACTTCTGGGAGTTTGACGATGGATCTTCATCCAATGCTGGGGATCTTACTTTGACCTACCCGAATGAAATCACCCAAGACTACACATTGACTATCACTACCGCAAATGGTTGTGTATACTCAGCAAGTGCGGTTTTTACGGTAAGTGCTGCCCCTGAACTTCCCGATATTGAAACGCAAGTCACTCTTTGTGAAGGCGAACAATTCATTCTTGATGCATCGGATTATCCTGAATGGATGATAACAGACTCCGATGGCGATGAGGTTGACGTCTTTACGGGTGAAGAAACGGGAACTTATATCTTCAACTTTTCTTCAGCATGTTCTACTGAACAGATTGATATTTCTATTGATCAAGTTGTAATTTCTGACTTCATCGATTTTGAAGATCAGAGCATTTGCACAGGCAGCGGTATTGTTATAGATATTCCAAATTGGGGGTCGGTTTCAGCAGAATCAGATATACAGATCACTTTAGAAGCTAACGCGCCTGTGACATATGAGGGAGATCCACTAGAATTCAACTTTACGGAAGTAGGAACTTACGTACTGCAGATAGTCGGCTCGATACTAAATTGCCCTATCGATGAAATTGTGGAAATTGAAGTCGTCTCGCCACCCGAATCATTCGTTCAGAATAACTTCAATATTTGTGAAGGCGATGTAATCGACCTCGACTTTTCTGATCTTCCCTTTACCGTCTTAGATTCAGATGGCGATGTGATTACGTCTTTTCAAGTATCTTCCGGTGGCACCTATATATTTACCGGTCAAAACGCGTGTTCCGGTTTTGAAGAGATTGTGATAGTAAACGAAACGGTTATTGATCCGCCTTCTTTTGGAAATTTTGAAGTTCTCTGTCAAGGACAAGACACGATAGCCATCGGCTTTACTTCTAGTGATTATGATTACTTGTGGGAATCCGGCTCCCAAGAGCCAAGTATTCTTGTGATTGAACCGGGACAATATGAAGTTTTGATTACTGACACCACGGGTATATGCAGTGCATCTTTTGTTTTTCAGGTCAATGGTTTTCCATTTTCACCTTCTGAGATATTCGAATTTCCCGCTGTGGATATCTGTCTGGAAGGGCAAACAACCGTCAACTTCCCGCCTCAATTCGGTCCTTACACTTTCTCTGACACCCTTGTAGGTTTGACATACACGGCTACCGAGACAGAGACTCTATCATTCACTTATTCTGATGGATGCTTTATCTATCAGGATAGTCTATTCATTTCAGTTGCTTCCTGCTTGTGTCCTGCATGGGTGC
The DNA here is from genome assembly GCA_027214385.1 of Cryomorphaceae bacterium 1068. Taxonomy (NCBI): domain Bacteria; kingdom Pseudomonadati; phylum Bacteroidota; class Flavobacteriia; order Flavobacteriales; family Cryomorphaceae; species Cryomorphaceae bacterium 1068. Next base: position 35,921 of record JAPVXR010000008.1, read on the forward strand.
CTAATGTTTTCACTCCCGATGAAGATGGATTGAACGACTTTTTTAAGCCTGTTGTAGATTGTGAGGTATACGATTACCGAATGCTCATTTTTAATCGCTGGGGAAGTGAGATCTTTCAATCTAACAACATAGATGTGCCATGGAGAGGGGAGTCACCAAATTCTGATTTCTATGCCAACACAGGTGTCTATGTTTACATGATCGTATTTAATCAAAAACTTGATGGACTGCAGGTACCTCAAGAATTGACGGGCACCATTACCTTATTGAGATAAGTCTATCTGGCCACTTGAAATTTCTTCACGACTTTTTGTCCTTTCTGGTTTATCTCCAGAAGGTAGAGGCCTTCGTTGAAAGCGGAAACATCAAGCCAATTCTGATTCTCATAAATCCCTGCTTTGACGATTTTCCCCGTAATGTCTGTCACTCGATACTCGGTTCCAATGGGTATCCCGGTTAAATTCAGCTGAGATGCAGCGGGATTTGGGTAGAGCTTTATCTTTTCTCTCTCAAAATCAATCGAGCTTAAAAGACTTGTCACCTGTACGTTCTCACAAAAATTATCACCTCCACACTCATTGTTAATAGCCAGGCATACCATAAAGGTTCCCGTGTTTTGATAGGTATGTACAGGATTTTGCGCTTCGCTGAAACCCCCGTCGTCAAAGTTCCAGATGTAGCTGTAGCCTTCTCCTCCTTCCGCAAAAAATGACACTTGTGCTCCATTTACTTCGAAATCGAAATCACCACTTGGGGCCGGACATCTTTCGATGAAAATAGTGTAGAAAGCACCGCGATTGGTTCCGCCGTCGTCATCGCCCTCGGCGCTTACAACTATGTCAATTGTTCCGTCTCCATTCAGATCTCCTACGGTAGCTATTCGAGCTGCCAAACGATCTTCAGTAGCCAGATCAAAAGTGAAGTTTCCTTCAAATCGATTGATTTTTCTTTCGTTGATCACCCATCCATCCGGGTGCATAAAAAGAATCCAAACCGAGCCGATGTTTGTTCCTCCGTCATCGTCGCCGGGAGCACCTACCGCCAAGTCAATCGTTCCGTTTTCATCCAAATCACCAATGGCTCTCACGCTTGAGCCGAATTCATCGTCCACATTGAGGAATCCACCGAAATCACCTTCAAGACGAGAAATCTTCTGAACTTCTGCTACCGTCTCATTTGCACTTCCGTAAAGAAGATATACCGCACCAAAATTTGTGTCTTGGTCATCGTCTCCCGGAGCTCCGCATATGATATCCATATTTCCGTCTTGGTTCACGTCAGTAATGCTCAATCCACTTCCGAATTGATCTCCTGCCTCGAGGCGTTCGCTCAATAACGGGTGGTCAATATTTATGGTCTCTAGTAGTGCCAATCCTTCTGAAATGTCCACTCCAAATCGATAAATATTTCCCGCAATGTGTTCAGATGTGGCAAAGAGAATACCATCTTCAAAAGCAAGGTATTCGCCCAATCGTACCGATAGGGCTTCTATTTCCGTTGGAAGGAAAAGCTCCTCCAATTGATACGTCCCTGCCTGACTCACAAGTGCGAATAGCTTTCCGCCGTCAATGCCAGGCGCACCTACAATGAGCTCGTTTAAATTGTCTGAATTAATGTCTCCGATATCCACCACGGCAGCGCCAAATTCAGCATCATTGAGCCCATCGAAATAGCTAAAATCTTCAGCGCTAACGAGTAGTTCAGACGACACTGATCCGTCATCGTTCAATTCGATAGTTAAGAATTCACCGTTTTGATTAAAAGGGGCTGCCGCAAATATTCGGTTCTCATCCTGAGATTCCATCACAAAACCGAACCCTCCGTCATTAGATAGGGTGGATTGAAGATTTCCCGCCTCAGCGGAAACCTTTTGGAAATCGGCAACTGTACCTGTTTGTCCGAATAAAATTTGGGCAGAAAAAAAAGCCCCTGTGAAAAGTAGAGCGTGTTTCATGTGCTTGCAGGTTTATAAAACGCGTTCAAGGGGGCTGGGTGCTTTTACGCTGTGGCTAGTAGAAAGTTTCTACGAATTGTGATAAGGTTCGTTATTCAGAATGGTAAAAGCCCGGTAGATTTGCTCAGCCGTGAATAATCGGATCATTTGGTGCGAAAAGGTCATTTTTGAGAAGGCTAATTGCGAAGGAAATTGATCGTAGACCGATTGGTCAAAACCAAATGCACCACCTATGACGAAAACCAACCTCTTCGGGCCTGCATTCATTTTTTTCTGCAGGTATTCTGCAAATCCTTCACTTGTATATTGTTTTCCCTTCTCATCGAGAAGAATCACCATATCAGAGCTGTCCAGTTTCCATAGAAGTGCCTTGGCTTCCTGCCTTTTCCTTTCTTCGGCACCTAGCTTTTTCCATTTCTTTTCTTCGGGGATAAGTACTTCTTCAAAGGGCACATAGCGCTTGATTCTGGCAGTGAAGGTCTTGAAGCCTGTCTCCAAATAACCTTTATCTGTTTGGCCAATGATGGCAAGGGCAATTTTCATGGAACAAAAGTAAGGTGAATGAATGATAGGTTGAATTCTTATATTTGACTCAAGCGGCCCGCTTTTTGCACAGTGCGTGTCGATTTATTCTACCATGAAAAAGCTGTTTTTATTTCTTTTGATCGTAATGTCTTTGGCCACTGCCGTAGGACAAGAAGTCGAAAAAGATGCCATATCAGAAGCCATCAAGGCAGGTGATCCACAAAAAATTGCCTTGTATTTTATGCCTTCTGTAGATCTTACGGTTGAATCGGCTGAAGGGGTATACAGTAAAGATCAGGCGGAAATGATCATTCGGAGGTTTTTTGAAGATCATATACCCAAGGGTTTCGCTCTGAAGCATCAAGGCAAGTCAAAGCTTGATGATTACTACTATATAGGAACCTTGACGACAGAGAAAGGGGAATATAGACTTACCTTCTTTTTAAAGAAGAGTGAAGAAAAATTTCGCATTAAGCAGATGCGAATTGAGAATACACCTTAATGCTTTTTTTGCAAGAGGCGATCGTAAGTTTTCAATTGATCGTCAATGAAGTGCTGTCGACTAAACCTGTTCCTTCCTTCAAAGGCATTTTTTGCTAAGACACTCAATTCTTCTCGATCTACCAATAGCCTTTCCATTGCTGAGCTCAGGTGTTCGACATCGTGATTGGATAATACCAATCCATCCACATTGTTTCTCACAACTTCTTTGCAGCCACGGCTATTGATTGTGATTACGGGGACTCCCATTGAAAGTGACTCCATAAGGTTCACAGGCAATCCTTCACGCTCACTCGGAAAAACATTTAGATCAGCAATTGCCAGGTAATCTTGAACATTTTCTTTCCAGCCAACCCTTACAATGTCCTTGTCTTCCTTAAGTGCTTTTTCAAAGCGCTGTTGCTTTGAGGTAGGGTGTATTCGGTCTTTCTCACCAATAAGTAGGAGTTTGATGTTCTGATGCTTCTTTTTCAATTGAAGAAACGACAAAACCACTTTGTCAAAACCTTTGAAGTGAGTTTGTCTCCCGATGAAGATGAACACAAAATCTTCTTTGCTTACTCCGTTTTCAACGCGAAGCTCCTGCTTGGTCTCTTTGCTGATTTTTTTGGGATCAAAACGATCTAGGTCGCATCCCATCCCGAAAGAGTTCAAAACACTTACTGTAGCTTTTGGAGCTTTTTCTTTGAGGTATTCTTTGTCGTCTTGCGTCAGAACAAACACTTCATCTACCCTTTCTGAACTCCACCTCTCGGCTTGAGAAATGGCATATTTTCGCCAACCTTTGATCAAAGGCGATCCGAGTCCGTGAATAGTACCCGTCGATGCAGGCCAATTGTCCTTTTTTCCCAGCATGGTAGTAAACAAGGCCGCCGAAAAGTGAATATTGATTAAGTCAGGTTTGATTTCCTGTACCAAGTCATTAACCTGCCTCCCTGCTGAAATGTGTTTGAGTGGGGCCAAAGCTCTCGGGAAATCTATATGGTGTACCTCGCATTCAATACCTCTTCGGTAAGCATCGATACGCGCAATATGCTTCCGCGAAGTAGCCAAATGAACTTCATGACCACGAATAATAAGTTCATGGGTCAAATCTTCCAGAAATGTGAAGTAATTGGTAATGGAAGGGATGACAAAGAGGAGTTTCATTTGCGCGAGGTCATAGCAGGTACAAATATAGAAATCCGTTAATGTCTATATCTGATTCGGCTTTGAATGAAAGTTAATTCAGTTTTAACTGATCTCCCGGCTTAATTTGGTAGTTTGGAGGCAGTTCAGAGTGCTTCAAAATCTTTTTGATTTTAACCCCATACTTCTGTGATATACCGCGCAGCGTTTCCCCCTCCTTTACGGTGTGGGTGTCATAATCTCGATTTTTACCTCTTTTAGGTTGTAGATAAATGAGCTGACCCTCTTTGATGGTTTCATTATCCATCAAATCATTGTATTTCTTTATTTGCCATGGGCCCATGTCCATGCGGTTGGCAAATGCCTCGGGAGAGTAATTTGCATCCGCAACCACATATTTTATCCGATTTGAACTCTGCTGAATTTGTAGGCCGTGTTGAATTTCTATGACGATCTCTTCGCTTGCCCCTTTCGTGGTATTCGAGGGTTTGGTTTTAGTATTGCGTTTAGCTTCGAGGTTGTCGTACTGTGCTAGGTTATTTTCTTCAATTAATCTGATCAATAAATCGGGATACTTTGGGTTGGTGGCATATCCCGCTTTTTTTAAACCCTTCGCCCATGACTTGTAATCAGTCACTTTGTAGTCGAACAAAAAGCTGTAGCGGCTTCTTTGAAGAAATACGCTGTGATCGTCGAAGCTCTCTTGAGCGCTCCGGTATTTTCGGAAGCACTCGTTTCGCTTATCATCATCGTGGTAAACTTTTTTTCCCTGCCAGTCGTGGCACTTTATTCCGAAGTGATTATTGGCATCTCGAGCTAATTCGCTATTTCCATCTCCGCTCTCCAATATGGCTTGCGCCAAAGTTATACTCGCGGGAATACCATACTTCTCCATCTGTTCGATTGCCACATCCTTCCATTCCGCGATATATTCAGCACGAGTATTGCGTTTATTGGGATCTCCCTCGGCCATTGCCAAAGTAGAAATCAAGAAGGCCAGTAGAAGAGTAACTTGCTTTCTTAACATGTTATCAACAAGGTTTTTGACGAGTATTTAAACAAGTTTTCCAAAGTTATCGGTACTTACAGGGTACAATGGACTCTCTTACTTGCACTTATTCACAGAGAGCTGTTGAATTAACAATTCTAGTAAATTTTTATTGCTTCCCGCTCTTCCATAGCAGGGATTCCCTGCATGCCTCCGCTGTGAATAAGTAACCAATTTTCAGTTTTTAAAAGATCGATTTTTTTTGCAAAATCGAACATTGCGAAACCTGTCTTTGCGGTGTAAACCGGATCAAGTTTAACGCCTGTTTCTTCTGCGAAATTGCGCATGAAGTGGATCAATTCGGGCTTAATCTTGGCGTAGCCTCCGAAATGAGAGTCGGTAATCAAGTGAATTTTAGCGAGGATGTCTTCTTCGGTTTCAAGGTCATTAAAAGTTTTTTTCACGTAATATTTGACCGTTTCAATGAGGAAATCACCTCCTTTCAATGCTGAAACGCCGTAAATCTCAGCTCTGGCTTTATTTGCTAAAGCCATGCCGCTTAAGGTAGTTGCAGTGCCGCAAGCCACAAAAATTCTGTCGTAATCCTTTGTCAATTCCGACATGATTTCGCTGCACCCTTGAACACCGTAATGATTCTGACCTCCTTGAGGAATAAGGTAAAACGGACCAAAATGATGCCGAAGGGATTCGATATAATCACGATCTTCAATTTCCCGAAATTCTGATCGACTCACTCTGTGAATCTCCATTCCGTTCTCTCGTGCTTTCCTTAAGGTGGGATTATTTAAGTCGACTTCTTCACCTCTGATAATTCCAATAGAACGGAGTCCGTGCAATTGAGCGGCGGCGGCAGTAGCTGCAATGTGATTGGAATGTGCTCCGCCAAAAGTTAAGATCGTTTTCCTGTCGCTTTGCAAGGCATTATCAATATTCCATTTCAGTTTGCGCCATTTATTTCCTGATACTTCATCGTGTATCAAGTCGTCCCTCTTGATAGTAAGGCGAATGCCCTTTTCATTCAGAAATGCAGAGGGTACATCTTGTTCGGCTGATGGAAGCTGAAAAGTTTTCATTGCGACAAAGGTAGTTTCAATGCTTTATCTTCGCTTCGTGGCAAGGTTAAAATCTTTCTTTCAAAAAGGTCAAATTGAGGCCGGGTGCGACGAAGCCGGGCGAGGGTGTTTAGCCGGGCCGGTGGTAGCTGCAGCCGTGATTCTTCCCAAAAGATGGAATCATTCGCTTCTGAATGACTCCAAAAAGTTGACGGAGAGCCAAAGAATGAAGGTGAGAGAAGCCATCTTAAAAGAGGTTGAATACCAATCTGTAGGGGTGTGTAGCCACGAGGAAATTGACGAAATCAATATCTTAAATGCATCTTTTTTGGCGATGCATAGAGCCTTAGATGGTTTGCCAAAACTGCCTGATTGCATATTAGTGGATGGAAACCGCTTTAATCCTTATCAATCGATCAATCATTTTTGCATTATCAAAGGTGACGGCATCTACAAGAGTATTGCAGCCGCATCGGTTTTGGCCAAAACACATCGAGATGCCTTGATGATAGACTTGCATCGTGAGCATCCTGAGTACGGATGGGATCGCAATAAGGGCTACCCAACAAAAAGCCATCGATTGGCTATTGCAGAGATTGGGGCCTCACAATACCATCGCATGTCTTTTGCACTGCTACCAAGGGAGGTAAGAAAAGCTACATAACTACTGTTCACATTTACCTGTTTAAAGGGGGAGTGATAATATCGAATCATTGCATAAAGCCTACTTAACTTTACACCAAATGCTGTATTTGTGCTGAGAAAAATCTTAAACGTTTTAATATTGGGCGGACTTGTCGCTATTGCCTTCTACTGGTTTTATCGAGATTTTGAGAAGCCTCTAGCAGATGATTTTGATACCTTATCAGCTATACCACAAACTGCTGCTGTAATTTTTGAATCTCAGGATTTAACTGAGGTATGGCGTGATCTCTCTTCCAAGAGTTTGGTCTGGAGTGAATTACAAGCAACTGACTACTTTTTCCGTTTGAATGATTTGGGGCAGATTTTGGATAGCTTGATCAGAAGTGATTCCAAATTACGCGGACTCTTGGCCTCAAAACCGATAGCTGTTTCTGCTCATATGACGGGAGGTCAGGAGTACGGTTTTCTATTTGCCATGCAGCTGGATTTGGACATTGCTCAAAATGAAGTTCACAAGGCATTGGAGAGCACTTTTCGGACCACGGAATTCGAGTCAAGGGTGTATGACGGAGAGAACGTCAACTCCTTCTTATCGCCATTTTTTGATGGAAGGATGTTTTATTTTATCAAGAATGAACTTCTGGTATTTAGCCTCTCTGAAGTGCTGGCAGAGGAGTCCGTGAGAACCTTGGTTCAGAATGCTTCTGTTCTTGGTCAAAAACAATTTAATGCTGTGAGAGAGACCATTGATGATGGCGCAAGAGCTCATTTGTACCTGAACTACGAACAGTTCAAACCCATCATAAGTCAGTACGCTTCCTCACAAAGTCAACAAGTCGACTTTTTTAATCAGCCTTTTGCGGATTGGTCGGCACTCGATTTTTCAATTGAGAACGATGCGATTTACCTGAATGGATTCGTAGTTGCCAGCGATAGCTCTCGAGCTTGGCTGGATGCATTTTCTTCACAAGAGCCACCTAGGATTGAGCTTTTCAAGTTTCTCCCGTCAAATACGGCATACTTTGCCTTTTTGGGGTATGGAGATTACAGCGCATACCGAATAGAGAAACGGAAAAAACTTGAAAAAAACGGGAGCTTATTCAAGCATGACAGCTCAATTCAAAAGTTTAATACGGCTTGTAATTGCGATGCCGAAAATCTTGGAGCTTCTTGGATTGAAGGGCAAGCCATTGCTTTTATTACAGAACCTTCTTCCAAAGAATACGATCAAAATATGTTTGCCATTTTCGAGCCGAACGATTCCGAAAGTGCCGAAGAGATGTTGAAGGAGTTTGCCACCGCAATGGATGACTTGGAGGAATCAGAGTTTGAAAAGAAGAAATACTTTAGACTTCCTGTTGGCGATTTTTACGGAACTGCGGTAGGAAGCGCCTTCGGCGGCCTGGTAGATCCATATGTGGTGAGACTTGAAGATGCCATAGTTATGGCCAACTCTGAGAATGCCATCAGAAATTACCTTTCCACCATTCAGTCAGGTCGCTCCTTTCTTGAGACGGAAGAATACGACGATTTACGTGAGCATCTTTTTACGGATGCCCATTTCATTTTGTACAGCTCGCTGGCTAAAAGTCCTTCGATATTTGGGAATATCCTGGATGAGAAATTTGCCGGAAATATTGAAAGCCAAACCGAGGTATTGCGAAACTTCAAATCATTCGCTTATCAGATCAGTCATTCTACAGGCGACCTGTTTTACAACAACATTTACCTCAAGCAGGGTTCTGATTACAAAAAGGAGACAGGGACACTGTGGGAAGTGAAACTGAAGGCGGAAGTCAAAGGGAAAACACACTTGGTCAAGAACCACTATACAGGCGTTTTGGAAACCGTGGTTCAAGATATGAACAATAGGATCTACCTGATCTCCAGTAATGGGAAGGTCGTTTGGGAAACAACTTTGGATGGTCCGATTCAGGGAAGTATAAAGCAAGTGGACGTTTACAAGAACAAGAAACTCCAAATGCTTTTCAACACCCCCAATAGAGTGTATTTGCTCGATCGGAATGGAAACGCAGTCGAGTCATTTCCTGTGGAGTTAAAATCTCCTGCCACAGCAGAAGTAAGTGTTGCGGATTACGACAATAGTCGTGATTACAGAATTTTTATTCCGACAGAGACCGAAAGGATTCTGTGCTTTGATTCTTATGGCAAAACTGTTGAAGGATGGAATTATACCGGGGGCTCGGGCGAGGCCATTCTTCCCGTTGAACACTTGAGAATTAAGAGGAAAGACTACCTATTTACCTTGACTCAAGGTGGAGATATTTTGCTTCTGAATAGAAAAGGAGAGCCCCGACATAAGGTTTCTCAAAAAGCTGAGGGCTTTGTCATGGGCGGCTATAAGCTCGATATTGGTTCGAAAATCACCAATTCCTCACTGTACTTTGCCGATTCGTTAGGGACGGCATTCAGGCTCGGGTTTGGCGATAGTCTGGAGAAACTGCAGCCGCGACCCCAAAACTCTTCTTCCTATTTCTTTGCTAAAGTTGATGTAGACGAGTTTATGGATTTCGGTTTTCTCTACAATCAGTCCTTTGCTGCGTTTAGCTTTCAGGGTGACATCTTATTTGATACCGATCTGCCTCAAAGCAACTTTGATCAAATGGCTATTCATCGATCAGGAAGAAGCAATTTCTTTAGCGTTCTCAATTCTCTTCAAAATCAAGTTTACTTGTTTGATGAAAATGGTCAGGCTATTCCCGGATTTCCCGTGTTCGGATCAACAATCCCTTCTGTGGGAGATATCAACTTGGACGGGTTTGCCAATATGGTAACAACAGGAAAGGACGGCTATGTATACGCCTATTCTATAGAGCAGGATTAATCCTTAACTCGCTCGTTGTACTCTCCTTTCCTGGTATCAACTTTGATTTTATCTCCGATGTCGATGAAAAGTGGTACGCGAATTTCAGCGCCTGTATCAATTGTAGCGGGCTTCATGGTATTCGTTGCCGTATCTCCTTTTACTCCCGGCTCAGTGTAGGTAACTGTGGCTTCAATAAAAGATGGAAGCTCAACTGATAAAGGAGTCTCGTCATCGGCATTGAAGATAACCGTCACAACCATTTCCTCCTGCAGATACTCAGGCTGCTCCAACATGTGCTTATTTAAGAAGATTTGCTCGAACGTATCGGTATGCATGAAATGATATCCATTCTCCTCTTCGTACAGGTACTGGTAAGGTCTGTGCTCAATTCTAACCGGATCAATACTATGCCCTGCAGAAAAGGTGTGATCTACTACTTTTCCGTTTTCGAGATTTTTAAGCTTCGTCCGAACGAAAGCAGGACCTTTTCCAGGTTTTACGTGTTGAAATTCTACGATGAAGAACAATTTGCCATTGTGTCGGATGCAAAGTCCGTTTCTTATATCAGAGGTATTCGCCATTTGTCTTGTATTTGAGCCAAAAATAGAAAATTAGATAGGCTTGAATTTCTCAATTTCAATTTTTTCATCACAAAAGAAGTATTCGTCCTCTTGTTGATTCGAAGCTACGAGTATTATTCTGTCCATTCGGAATTCTTCAATAGTGCTTCGGTACCAATCAATTGCTTTTCGGTCCAGATTGCTCGTAGGCTCATCAAAGTAGATGGCTTTTACATCGCTCATCATTGCTAAACCGATTCTAACGCGCTGCTTCATACCGGATGAAAAGTATTTGACGGGCTTATCAGCAGCACTTTTGAGATCTATTAGTTCCGAGAAATCAGCTATTGAAATTTTCGGAAGAGCTGGCTTTAGTGAAAAATGAAACTTGGCTAATTCTTCGAGTGTGAGCTCTTCATAGAGCTCCAAGTATGGCGCGCATATGCTGAAATACTTGTATGCTTCTGATTGTTTTATGTTTTTGCCGTCAAATTGATAGGCGATTTCTCCCGAGCTGAGAGGGGCGTAGCCAAAAACAGATCTGAGCGCCGTGCTTTTTCCCGATCCGTTTCCACCTAAAATAACCGTTGCACTTCCCGATCGAAATGTCGCGCTGAGATTCTTAAAAATCCACTCGCTGTTGTAGCGCTTTCCGGCTTTCTTGAGATCAATCTCAAACATCTTGAAGTCCCTTCATAATTCCCTTGTCGGAAGAGCGTATGAAGGAGATAATTTGTTTTACCTCGTCAATTTCAGGTACTTGTTCTTCTACCATTTCAATACCGCGACTCAAATTGCGGTTTTGAATGTAGATTAAGCGGTAAGTGTCTTGGATTGCACTGATGACCTTTTCGTCAAAGCCTCGTCGCTGTAGTCCTATAGAATTAACTCCTGCGTAAGACAGTGGCTCCCGAGCTGCTTTAACAAATGGAGGCACATTTTTTCGAACCAGCGATCCGCCTGCAATAAAGCTGTGCGCGCCAATGGTGATAAATTGTTGTACGGCTACGACGCCTTCCAAGATGGCATAGTCTTCAATAGTGACATGGCCTGCAATGTTGGCCGAATTCGCTAAAATGCAATTGTTTCCAACGATGACATCGTGGCCGAGATGTGTGTAAGCCATGAGAAGGGAGTTGTTTCCAACTACCGTTTTACCTCTGTCTACCGTTCCTCGATTGATAGTGCAACACTCTCGGATGGTCGTGTTGTCGCCAATTTCCGTAGTGGTGATCTCGCCCTTGTATTTTAAGTCCTGTGGGCGAGCAGAAATAACAGCTCCCGGAAAGATTTCACAATTCTTTCCAATTCTGGCGCCATCCATTATGGTAACATTGGAATGAATGATTGTTCCGTCACCTATTTCAACATCTCCATGAATCGCAGTAAACGGATTGATCTGCACGTTCTCGCCAATGCGAGCGTCAGGGTGAATACTTGTCAATTCGTGAATCATTTGTCTTTGATAATCTGAGCCATAAGTTCTCCTTCACTCACCACTTGGCCGTTGACGTAAGCTGTTCCCTTCATTTGAACAATTCCTCTTCGTATGGGAGAGGTGAGCTTTAGGTGAAATACTACAGTGTCTCCCGGGCCTACTTTGCGTTTGAACTTTACAGCATCGATTTTCATAAAATAAGTGCTCCACCTTTCGGGCTCATCGACATTGTGCAATGCCAAAACACCACCCGCTTGAGCCATGGCTTCTATTTGAAGTACGCCAGGCATCACGGGGTTTCCAGGGAAATGCCCTTGAAAGAAGGGTTCATTGATCGTCACATTCTTAACTCCAACTACTGCGTTCTCATCGAGATCCGTGATCTTATCGATCAGTAAGAAAGGATAACGGTGAGGTAGAATTCCCATGATTTGATTTACATCATACACGGGAGTTTTGGTGATGTCAAATTCAGGTCCTTTTTTCTTTTCCTCTTTGATGAGGTTTTTAATGATTTTGCCGAAAGAAACATTTCCCGCATGACCTGGTCTGGCAGCGAGAATATGACCTTGAATGGGTTTGCCGACCAAGGCTAAATCACCAACTATATCCAGCAGTTTGTGCCGTGCAGGCTCATTTTCAAATTGAAGTTTGATCGTATTCAAGACACCGATTCCTTCAACTTTTACATCCAGGTCTTCTTTGCCAAGCATTCGAGCTATTTCCTGATACTCTTCTTGGGTGCGTTCTTGCTCTACCAGCACGATTGCATTATCAAGATCGCCTCCTTTGATGAGGTTGTTTTTTGCCAAAAACTCCAATTCTCTCAAAAACACGAATGTGCGGCAGGATGCTATTTCTTTTTGGAATTCACCGATCTCGTACATCGAAGCGTGTTGCGTACCGAGTACAGGTGAATTATAGTCCACCATTACAGTGATTCGAAATTCACTGCCCGGAGTCGGAACGGCTAGCATTTCTACATAACCCTTTTCATCCTCGTAGTAGAGATTTTCCTTTAAGGTGAAATAGTCTTTTTCGGCCTCCTGATCTACAATTCCTACGCGCTGTATGCCTTCTACGAAAGCTTTGGCACTCCCATCCATGATGGGAACTTCAGCTCCGTTTAGTTCAATCAAAGCATTGTCAATTTCACTTCCGTAGAGCGCCGCTAAGACATGTTCCGTGGTGTTTACGAGTACATCATCTTTCCCGATGGTAGTACCTCGATTAGTTGAAACAACATGGTCGAGATCTGCTTTGATTGTTGGCTGCCCTTCTACGTCTACCCGTTTAAAAGCATAGCCGTGATTATCGGGTGCAGGATGGATGGTCATCTCAACCTTTTCTCCTGTATGTAGTCCTATTCCTTTGAACTCGAGTTTGCCAGCAAGGGTCTTTTGCTTAGTGCTCATTCGTGGGTTGTTGCTTTGAGGTTTTTCATTTCTTCTTTTAGTGCCTTGATTTCTTTCATCAAGTCCGGAAGGTTCTTAAATCCGATATAAGATCGTTTAAAGTCACCGATTCCGATAGCAGGTGAGCCTTGGATAATCTTTCCTTCCTCTTTGATGCTGGTGGCTATTCCGCTTTGAGCGGCAATCTTAACACCATCAGCGATGATCAAATGACCCACAATTCCAACTTGGCCGCCGATCATGCAGTTCTTTCCAATTTTGGTAGATCCGGCAATTCCGGTTTGAGCGGCAATTACAGTATTCTCGCCTATCTCCACATTGTGAGCTATTTGGATGAGGTTATCAATTTTTGCTCCTTTTCGGACAATGGTATGCCCAAGAGTAGCTCTGTCTATCGTTGTGCCGGCACCGATTTCTACATGATCTTCAATGATCACATTTCCTATCTGCGCTACTTTTTGGTAGTTGTTTTCACTGTTTGGCGCAAAGCCGAATCCATCTCCGCCGATAATCACTCCCGAATGGATCACGCAATGTGAACCTAATTCGCAATCAGCTAAAATTCTTGCAGCAGGATGAATCAATGTGCTTTCGCCTAAGCGAGCATTTTGACCTATGTAAGCTTGAGGAAAAATCTTTGTTCCATCTCCGATTTTTGCACCTGACTCCACCACTACACCATGACCGATGTAAACATCTTTTCCTATTGTGGCAGTGGGATCGATAAAGGCATTTTCAGAAATACCTTTTCTGTCGTACTTAAATTCGTTGTAAAGTTCGAGAAGCTTCGCAAAACTCCTGTAAGCATCATCGACCTTTACCAAAGTAAGCCCTTCGGGTAAATTTTTCTCAGGTTCAAAGTCTTTGGAAACGATCACCAGAGAGGCTTTCGTGGTGTAGATAAACTCCTTGTAAGCAGGATTAGCAAGAAAAGAAAGCGTGTCTTTTTTGCCATCGTCGATTTTACTCAATCCTGATACTTCTGCGTTAATATCTCCAACAACTTCTCCTTCAAGAAGTTGGGCAATTTGTGAGGCCGAAAATTTCATCGGATCAAATATATAAATTAACCTCTTAGCTTTTTCTCTACAGACTTTAAGCAGAAGAGTACGTTCTTTTTCACTGTTTTTGTCTGTGCTATCAGCGCTCGATTGTCTGAGGCTTCTGCCAAATCTATGATGTTACCACTCTTTTGAAGAATCAAAATGCGATTGGATTCATTGTCGTAAGCACTGTTTACCAATTCATCTACCTCCAGATAATAATGAATCTCATCTGCTTCGATCTCGAGATGGTCCAAAGTTGCTCTTTTTAGCGCTTTAATATATTCGGGATCAAAAGGTTCATTGCTTAGTTTTACCCGAAACAGCTTACGATTGATCAATCTTTGGCACAAGTCTGATAGAATTAAGTCTTCACTTTCACTCCAAACTTTGATCGCTCCCATGATGTCGTAATCATCGAGTTTTACAAAGTTATTAATCACCTCAGGGTTGTTTTTAAAATCATCGACTCCGTAGTCTTTATCAAGAAAAAACTTCAGCGCAGGAGAAGCAAAAATCGCTTTGCCTTTTTTGGACGATTCCTTGGCTCTGCTCAAAATATTGATTAGCAGCTTCTCTGCCGAGACCACTGTTTTGTGCAAATAGACTTGCCAGTACATTAGCCTTCTGGCCACAATAAATTTCTCGATGGAGTAGATTCCTTTCTCTTCTACTACCAAACGATCATCTACTACATCGAGCATCTTGATGATTCGCTGATTGCTGACTACCCCTTCCGAAACCCCTGTAAAGAAGCTATCTCTAGATAGGTAATCGAGTCGATCCATGTCAAGCTGACTGCTTACCAGCTGATGAAGAAAGTGTTTTGGGTAGAGGTCACGAAAAATCTCAATCCCCGTTGATAAAGCTCCGTCGAAATAGTCATTGAGCTTTTCCATCAGTAGGCTGGAAATGTGCTCATGCGTCACGTTTTTCACCAAACTGAACTCAAGGCTATGCGAGTACGGACCATGCCCGATGTCATGAAGCAAAATAGCCACCATAGCTCCTTGGGCTTCTTTATCGGTAATTTCAACGCCTTTATCACGCAGCGATAAAATGGCTTCACGCATTAAGTGCATAGCGCCCAAGGCATGATGGAATCTGGTATGATTCGCCCCTGGGTAAACTAAGTGCGACATTCCCACCTGTTTGATTCTTCTGAGTCTCTGAAAATAAGGGTGCTCTACGATATCGTGTAGGAGAGGATCTGAAACCGTAATGAATCCATAAACAGGATCATTCAGAATTTTTCGTTTGCCGGGATTTGAATCGCGATCTTTGTCGCTCATGGATTAATACTGCTTGTGCACACTAAAAGCGGTGCGTTTTTTGTTTATTAGATCAAATGTAAAGCAAATTGGCTGAAGCCAATAAAATCAAAACCTGCAACACTATATGTCTTCAAGAATACTCTGGGCCGATGATGAAATCGAATTGCTCAAACCTCACGTTTTATTTCTTCGAGAAAAGGGATACGACGTAACCACGGTAAATAGCGGTTCTGATGCCGTGGATATGGTTCAAGAACAAAATTTTGATATCATTTTTCTAGATGAAAATATGCCTGGTATGTCGGGGCTTGAAGCCTTGAGCGAAATAAAAGCCTCTAAACCTTCCATTCCTGTGGTGATGATCACCAAAAGTGAAGAGGAGTCGATAATGGAAGATGCGATCGGATCAAAAATATCTGACTACCTCATTAAGCCGGTCAACCCAAACCAGATTTTGCTTTCGCTAAAAAAGAATCTGGACAACAAGAAATTGATCAACGAAAAAACCACCAGCAACTATCAGATGGCTTTTCGAAATATCGGGATGACTCTGGGAGATCGACTCAGCATCGAAGAGTGGAAAGAGGTATATAAGAAATTGGTTTTTTGGGAACTAGAGCTAGAGAGTGGGAGTGACGGAGTGATGGAAGAAGTTCTTACCATGCAAAAAACCGAAGCCAATCGTTCTTTTGGAAAGTTTGTGATGGACAATTATTTAGACTGGTTGGATGAAAACTCCAATGAAGCTCCTATCATGTCTCACACAGCGTTTAAGGAATACGTCGTTCCCGAAATAGATGAGTCTCCACTTTTCTTGATCTTAATTGATAACCTTCGGTACGATCAATGGAAGACAATCGAGCCCGCCATAACAGAGTTCTTTCACGTGGATAAAGAGGATATTTATTTCAGCATCTTGCCTACGGCTACGCAGTATTCGAGAAATGCATTTTTTGCAGGATTGATGCCTGGTGATATTCAGAAAATCTATCCGAATCTTTGGAAAAACGACGAAGATGACGGAGGGAAAAACCTACACGAAGAGGAGCTTCTGGGAAATCAACTAAAGCGCTTGGGTAAAGACGTCAAATACAGTTACAATAAGATAACGAAGCATGAATACGGTCGAAAGTTGGCGGATAATATGTCTAACCTGATGAATAATCAGCTGAACGTAATTGTCTACAACTTTGTCGACATGCTCTCACATGCCCGAACCGATATGGAGGTGATTCGCGAACTAGTAGAAGATGATTCTGCCTACCGCTCGCTTACCATGAGTTGGTTTGAGCATTCTCCCCTGCGAGATATCATGCGTGCTATCGCCGAAAAGGGCGGGAGAATGGTCATTACAACCGATCATGGTACCATCCAGGTAAACGATGATGTCAAGGTAGTTGGAGATAGAAATACCAGCACAAACCTTCGCTACAAGCATGGGCGAAATTTGAATTACAACGACAAGAATGTCTTTGCCGTTGCAAGGCCAGAAGATGCACGTTTGCCAAAAAGCAATATGAGTTCGAGTTATATCTTTGCCCGCGAAAGACAGTATTTCGTGTATCCCAATAACTACAATCACTTTCAGCGATTTTATCGGGATACGCTCCAGCACGGAGGAATTTCCCTGGAGGAGATGCTAATTCCTATCGTATCGCTAAGTGCAAAATGACAAAATACATCGCTCGTTCACTAAAGGATTTACCGACCATTGCGGACCAATTGATTACAGAGGCAGGAGAGCATAGACTCTTTGCCTTCTATGGAAAGATGGGAGCTGGAAAAACCACTTTGATCAACTCGATTTTGGAAGTTTTGGGCGTGGAAGAAAGTGGAAGTAGTCCTACTTTTTCCCTCGTGAATGAGTATCAAGGAAGAGTAGGCGAGCCCGTTTACCACTTTGATTTCTATCGGATAGAAAATATTGACGAGGTCTACGACATCGGATACGAAGATTATTTTTTTAGTACCAACTATTGTTTCATTGAATGGCCCGAAAAGGTGGAGGAATTGCTCCCTGAGGATGTGGTTAAAGTTCAAATAAGAGTAGAAGGTGGTCACCGCGAGATACTGCTTGATGTCGACAATTGAACCAATTTTCGTACTTTCAGGATTGCAAGGAAATCAATAGCTGAATGATTAGTTCCAAAGAAGCTCTGAGAGCATTGGCCCAAGAGGTATCTCTGCAGCCACAAGAAGAAATGCTGGAAGTAGGCAGACGCCAAAAACGTTTGCAGATCGGTTTACCTCGGGAAACATCCTATCAAGAAAATCGAGTCGGGTTAGTTCCTGATTCCGTGGCAGTTTTGGTGGCCAATGGTCACGAAGTAGTGGTGGAAACCAATGCAGGTAAAAATGCCGACTTTCAAGACAGGGCTTACAGCGAAGCAGGTGCGAAAATAGCCTATGACCGAAAAGAGGTTTTTGAATGTGATCTTGTTCTGAAAGTCGCTCCTCCAAGCACGGAAGAGATTGCTATGATGAACCAGAAGAGCACTCTGTTTTCTGCCTTGCAGCTGAGCGTCCAGCCTAGAGACACCCTGAAAAAATTAATGGCCAAGAGAATTTCTGCAGTAGCATGGGATTACATTCAGGATAAAGATGGAATCTATCCGATCGTCCGAGCTATGGGCGAAATTGCCGGAAACATGGCCGTAATTATTGCCGCCGAATACTTGAGCAGTGGTAGTAAAGGACAAGGCCTACTTTTGGGAAATGTTTCGGGTGTGGCCCCTGCCGAAGTGGTGATCATTGGAGCAGGTACCGTAGCCGAACACGCGTGTCGGGCGGCCCTCGGATTTGGAGCCCTTGTGAAAGTATTCGACTTTTCCACGTATCGATTGCGCCGCTTGCAAAATGACGTAGGCTCGAGAATATTTACCTCAGTAATTCAAACCGAAGAACTGCGTAGGGCCTTAAGCACTGCGGATGTAGCTATTGGTGCCATTCGTGGAAACGAAGGCCGCACCCCAACCGTCGTTACCGATGAAATGGTGTCGCAAATGAAATCGGGATCGGTCATAGTTGATATTTCAATCGATCGTGGAGGGTGCTTTGAGACGTCGAAAGTGACCAATCACACTAATCCGATTTACAGGAAGTACGATGTGATTCACTACTGCGTGCCCAATATTGCTTCCGATGTTTGCAAAACTGCCTCGATGGCTTTGAGCAATATCTTTACTCCGCTTTTGCTTAATATGGGCGAGCAAGGCGGTTGCGCCAGCTTAATTAAAAAGGACCGAGGCTTCAGACATGGAGTTTATCTCTACAACGGAACGCTCACGAACGAATCCTTGGGTCAGGCGTTTAATCTTCCCTACAAAGACATTGACTTACTTTTTGCGGCTTTCTAAATGAAATTTACCAAACGCCTTCGCCTCTTCCTAACGGGATTTTTATTGGGTAGTATTCTCGTTGTTTTCTTTTTTCACGATCGACTTTCGGTACTGACCTCCTGGTTGCCAAATAATCGAGTGCTCTTTCGAATCGAGAATACACTTGATGGTGCGACTGAGCACGCGAAATGTCAAATGGACTGCCTTCAAGTGGATACAGTCATGATCAATTATACCTTCAAAGAGGGGGATGTTCAGTTTGGGATGAGTGAAACACATGCCGATCCCAAAGTGTATGTGGTTGATACCCGTTATGAAGACCGTTTGGTCAGGTTATCGTTTGAAACAGCAGACAGCTCTGCAATACTAACAGAGGTCATACTTCCTTTTGAGACAGTGGAGTGCAATTGCCCTTAACCCTTTTTCCTTCTTTTGATCTCCCTCGAAATGAGATTTAGCTCTCTCCCGGTCTGACCTTGAACGGAAGTGTTCTCTTCAGCTCGACGAATGAGATAAGGCATCACGTCTTTTACGGGGCCATAAGGAACATACTTGGCGACATTATACCTGGCCTTACTCAAATTGAAGCTGATGTGATCGCTCATACCATATAATTGAGCAAAGAAGATTCGCTCATCATTGCGGTCTAATTCGAGTCTATCCATTTCTTGAGCCAGCAAAAGGGAGCTGTCTTCGTTGTGTGTTCCCGCGCAGAAATAAACGTTACTTAAGTGGTTAAGGCAAAATTGCATTGCGGCATCATAGTCGCGATCAGTAGCATCCTTGTTTGGTTGAATAGGGGAGGCATAGCCCTTCTCTTCGGCTCTCATGCGCTCTTTTTCCATATAGGCACCACGCACCAATTTTACTCCGTAGAAAAAATCATTTTCCTCTGCTTGGGCTTGTGCTATCACCAAATGCGCCATTCTATCGTGACGGTACATCTGCAGAGTATTGTAGACAATGGCTTTCTGCTTATTGTACTTGGCCATCATTTCCATGGCTAGATTGTCAATGGCATCTTGGATCCAAGATTCCTCAGCGTCAATGAAGATTGGAGTATCAGCAGAGACCGCACGCTTGCAAAGTGCATCAACCCGACCCTTTAGTTTTTCGTATTCGGCAGATTCTGTTTTAGTAAGATCTTTTTCTGCTGAAACTTTTTCTAGAAGTGTATTTCTGCAGAGTCCACTTACTTTGAAAACACAAAACGGAATATGTGGATTTTTATCAGCGGTTTCAACCGTTCTCAAAATTTCTTTGTACCCTGCTTCAAACTCATCTTCTTCGTTTTTACCTTCTACCGAGTAATCGAGAATTGTCCCGATATTATAGGCATCCAGGATTTTTGTCGTGTCCGCGCATTCCTCAATATTTTCTCCACCGCAAAACTGATGAAAGATGGTATTCTTGATGATTCCTTTTATTGGGAGGTGGAGCTTCAAAGCCCAAATGGAAGTAAATTTTCCAACTACCATAAGACTCTGACTAGCTACGACCCGAAACAGGAAGTATGCTTTTTTTAGGTCATTGTTTGATTTGCTTGCAAAAGCAATTTGCGTGTCATTAAATGACAATTTCTCAGCTTGTGGCGGAAACTCAGATTTCGGGACACTAGTTTTGTTTGTCGGTTCCATTTTCAAAAAGCAATCCTATATTCGCCTGAAGCTTTAAAATTCATGTCAAAAGTAGAAATCAAACGTATTAAGACAGACGGCCACGAAGTAGTTTTTGGCCGACATTGCCTCGCTGAGATGGCGGAGCTTCTGTCTGACGAATCGTACCGTGAAGTGAAAGTATTCATTTTAGCAGACGAAAATACGCTAAGGAATTGCTTGCCCGAAATGATTTCTAAAATTCCTCTTCTCGAAGGTGCTGAAGTGATTGAAATCGAATCAGGTGAGGAGAGTAAATCATTCGAAGTTGTCGCCCGTATATGGGAAGTACTCACTGAATTGGGAGCAGATCGTAGCAGCGTGATGATCAATCTTGGCGGCGGAGTGATTACAGACTTAGGCGGATTTATAGCTGGTACTTTCAAGCGGGGTATTCGTTTTATCAATATTCCCACATCACTTTTGGCCATGGTCGATGCCTCAATAGGAGGAAAGACCGGTATCAATCATTCAGGACTCAAGAATGAAGTCGGGCTCTTTAACAATCCGCAAGGAGTTTATGTTGACCCCACTTTTCTCACCACCTTGCCCAAAGCTCACGTGCTAAGTGGCTTTGCTGAGATGGTAAAACACGCCCTGATCTTTTCACCTGGTTATTGGAAAGAATTGCAAGAAGTAAGCTTACTCGACTTGCCTTCTTTGGATGATAGCATCTACCGATCTATCGAAATAAAAAATCAAATTGCAAGTAGCGATCCATACGAATCAGGGAGGCGTAAGATTCTGAACTTCGGCCATACGATTGGTCATGCTTTGGAGGCTTACTCGCACGAAAGCGATACCAAAACGCTTCTTCATGGAGAGGCGATTGCCATCGGAATGGTATGTGAAGCGTACATTTCTCACAAGTTGGAGCGTCTTTCTGAGGAACAATTGAAAGAAATATCATCTTTCGTGTTCAGCCTTTTTCCGAAAGTGAACTTGGAGGCATTTACATTTCATCGCTTGATAGAAATCATGCGCCACGACAAGAAAAACCGCGACGAACGGATCAATTTCACACTCTTGCCCGAAATCGGTGATGCTGTTTTCGATCGAAATGGGCAGGCTGATATGGTTGTGGACTCTCTAAACTATTACCAAAGATGGGTGGGTTGATGATCAGTTTAGAAAGAGATACCACACCCGATTCCATTGTTGAAATTAATTTACCTGCTTCGAAAAGTATCAGTAATCGAGCGCTCATCATTCAGTATTTGGCAGAAGCCGATATAAGAGTTGAGAATCTTTCTGAAGCTGACGATACCGTATATCTCAATGATGCTTTGCGGAACGGTGGCGATGAATTGTGGATGGGCGATGCCGGTACGGCATCAAGATTTTCCATTGCCTATGCAGCTGTAAAGTCAGGCAGGCGAACAATCAGAGGAAGCGAGCGCTTAAGCCAGCGCCCCATGAAGCCGCTCATTGATGCCTTGCGAAGTTTAGGTGCAAATATTGTCTGCCTCGAAAAGGAGGGGTACTTGCCCGTTGAAATCATCGGCCAAGAAATACCAGGTGGCGAAGTTGAAATAGAAGCAAGTGTCAGCAGTCAGTTTATTTCTGCTTTAATGTTGATCGGGCCTCAATTGACTAAAGGTCTGGTTATTAAATTCAGAGGAAAACCCACTTCTTTGCCCTACTTGGCCATAACCGAAGAGGTTATGAAAATGTGTGGTGCTGAGGTTAGAATCGGAGAAGATTCGATCGTAGTTGGGCCAAGAAAGTATGTCAGCGCCATTGTTCACGTTGAGCCTGATTGGTCAGCTGCATCGTATTTTTTTTCGGCGGTCGCACTCAATCCTCAGCTGAAAGTATTGCTCAAAGGCCTGAATTCACAGGCCATTCAGGGCGATGCGAATTTGGTTGATCTTTACGAGCCCTTAGGTGTGGAGCCCACTTTTAATCAATCCGGTCTGCTCCTTGAGCATTCTGACAAAGCGACACCTCCACTCACCACTGATCTGCAAGACAACCCTGATTTGGCGCAAACCATCGCTGCTACCTATGCAGGACTCAATAAAGAGGTTTTGCTGACAGGCTTGCATACACTCAAGGTGAAAGAGACCGATCGCTTAAGGGCTATGGTCAACGAATTGAGTAGAATGGGAGTAAGGTCGGAAGCAACGGATGACTCTCTTATTGTGAAAGCGGGACACGAATTATTGTCCGATAAATTCATTCATACTTATGGAGATCACCGGATGGCCATGGCTTTTGCACCGTTGGTCTTCATGACCAAGTTGAGCTTAGAGGATCCCCTCGTTGTCGCCAAGTCCTTTCCTGATTTTTTTGCTCAGTTTTCGAAGTTGGGTGTCAAGACCAAAGTGACTGGATCGAAATTCGATTGGTAAATTTCAGGATTAGTGTTTTCTTTACACTAACCAACCAATTTAGCTTTATGAGGAAGTTCTTACTCTTTTTCGCAGTTGCTCTACTTATTTCTGTCTCAGGAAATTCTCAAGTTCATACTACATGGCTTTGGCATATGCAGCAGCCTATTTATTGGCCTGACGCGAGCGCAGCTAATCCTTTTCATTGGCAAGCAGCCAAGGAGTCCAATGACATGAAATTCAGCGGGCAGAACAATTATGCCGACGGGCAGGCGCACCCGCTCAATGATCTGGAAGAGATATTTAATAAGCCTGATCGAGTGGCAGCATACCAATACAGACCTAAGGATGCTTTGCAAACTTTACTCGCATATTCAGAGGCAGGGGTTCAAGTAAATTATTCAGGATGCCTTATCGAGAATGTGAACAGTTTGGCGAACTCCAACCAATGGGGTTATTCAGGTAGCTGGGAAAATAATTTCGAGACAGCGAGAGGCTGGAACACTTCAGATGGATTTCCGCGGATGGACTTAACCGCTTTTTCATATCACCACGCTCTGAGTCCGTTAGTAAGTCGTGAAGTTTTGCGAAAGCAAATTCAGGCACACCGAATAATGTATCAAACTACCTTCGGTTCCTCGCCTGATTATTCAAAAGGTTACTGGCCTGCAGAGTGTTCGTTTAGCGAAAGAATAATCGATGTTCTGGTAGAGGAGGGAATAGAGTGGACTGTTATTGCCAACTCACATATTGCGCGAACGCTGGCGGACTACCCATTGAATTTTGGGACGAGCGGAACCAATTACGATCCGCCAAATGCTGCAGACGTTACAACTTTATCGGGCAGCAATTGGTGGAACGGACAAATTGATGGACGCGGCGGTACTTTCGCGGCACCTATTTGCTATCAGCCTCACTGGGCGCGTTATGTACACCCTGAAACGGGAGAGGAGAGCAGAATCGTGGCAGTTCCAATGGCAGACTTGCTTAGTTACAAGGATGGTTTTGCGCCAATGAGTACCGACGATATTGAAAATTTTATTGAGCCCCATGAAGATCCTTCCAGACCTTCACTGGTCTTGTTAGCTCATGATGGTGACAATGCTTTTGGCGGCGGATTCAGCTACTATTTGGAGTCTGTTCCCGGATTTGCTTCGCAAGCGGCAAATCAGGGATATGTGCCCACTACGGTTCAGCAGTACTTAAATGATCACCCTGTTCCCGAAAGTGATGTAGTCCACATTGAAGATGGCTCATGGGTTAATGCGGCAAATGATTGGGGGCACCCTCAATTTATTAATTGGATGTGGCCTCAGTTTGATTCCGAAACGCATGAGTTTGATCCCAATGGCTGGACAGAAGACGTTCGCAATTGGGCAGTGCTCACTGCTGCTGAAAACCATGTGCAAATGGCGGAAGACTTATCGGGTGGAGTGGATATGCAAGACATCGTTTTTCCTGGACCTCAGTCTTCCAATGCTGAGTTGGCTTGGCATTTTCTACTTCCCGGCTACACCAGCGGCTACATGTACTATGGATCTTCCATCGATATGGAAGTGAAGCAAACCATCGCTTGCAATCAAGCCATTTCGCTCGCGGCACCTGTCATTCAAGGTCAATCAGGTAATGACCAAACACCGCCCTCGGTCTTTGTGCCGCAACGGTATCCTTACAATCCCGGTGGCACAGGGTTCGGCCCAAACTACGGCTATCAAACTTTCAATAATCCATCTGATTTCACAGTATGGACGATGGCCTACGATGTCACCGGTATCGATAGTGCCTATGTTTCTTTCCGCATAGATGCAGACGGAGTGAACCCGATGAGTAATGATGAAAATGAGACTTATGCAGGTGGCTCAAGTGTTGGTAATTGGGTGACGATCGCAATGAGTGAAAGAGTCATGCCAGTAGGTAACATTACGAACAATCCCGAGATTGATTTCTTCGTGCTGCCGGATGCCATTGCCAGCCAATATTACGCTAAAATAGAAGGCCTGAGCGAAGTCTTGGTAGACTACTATGTCGTGGTGGTTGATGAGAATGGAAATGAGACCAAAACCGATATTCAGCACGTTTATGTCGGCGAAAGTACTCCGGTAAATAATGGAGGTGGCGGTGATGATTACACTGTCTCATGGACTCCTCAAAACCCGGAGCTTACAGATGTCATCACCATTACCGTGACTGATGCAAACCAAGGTGCAAAACTGCATTGGGGAGTTTCTGAGAATGGAGAAACTTTCGTAACACCATTAGCGGGTTATCAACCATCAGGCACTACGCCTTGGCCTGGTTCAGGAGCTGTAGAGACACAGTTTTTAGGTCCGGATACTGCTGCAAACCTTACGCTTAATATTGGGCCGTTTGATAATCCTGCTCAAGTCGCTGATGCCATTGATTTTGTCGTACACTTTGATGACGATACATGGGATAACAACAATGGGAACGACTACAAGATAAACTTCACAACGGAGGGAGTACCTGACGGCGTATCATGGACTCCATCTGCCCCAACTTCAAATGAAATGATTACAGTTTACGTAGGAGGAGTGAGTCAAGGAGCTAAACTTCACTGGGGAATCCAAACAGCGGGAGGTTCTTGGAATGGTCCGATTTCGGTTTATCAACCGGCAGGGACAACGGATTGGCCATCTTCTGAAGCCGTGGAAACGCAAATGTCAGGATCTATTGATGGAGTTGTTTCATTGGAAATCGGACCTTTCAATAATCCTGCACAGGAAATACAAGGTGTCAATTTTGTTATTCATTATGACAATGATACTTGGGATAATAACAATGGAAACGACTACTTCATTCCAATCAGTAATGAGGTCATATGTGGTACTCCAGGCAATCTCGTTTCAACGGTGAATAGCCCCTCTTCAGCTACATTGAGCTGGGCTCCGGTGAGCGGCGTATTGGGCTACCAGCTGCAGGGCAGAAGAGTAGGGGGGTCTCCTGTTTCAATAATTATTCAGAACGGGCAGACTTCAAAAACAGTCAATGGACTAATTCAAGGGTCGACGTACCAATGGCGGGTCAGGGCTATTTGTTCAGAAACTCTCCGTGGTCCATACTCGGCTGCTGCGAGTTTCAGCACCCCGTCCAATATGTTTATGGATGCCGGTATTTCAATTTGGCCAAATCCGAGTGCGGATGTCGTAAACGTAGTTGTTAGAAATTCAGATTTGGAGCAGATTCCTGTAAAGATTTTCGGTTTAGACGGTCGTATGCTTAAATCGGGATACACCGATGCTTCCGGTCAGATTTCTTTTGATGTTTCCGATTTGGCAAATGGAGTTTACCTTATTCGCTCGGAAGGTGATAAACCAATTTCGAAGAATCTGATTGTTCAATAGGCTCAGAACGTATACCTGAGTTGGAACTTCACTTCAGAGCGGGTATTACCTTGGATTTCCTCCAATCCCGATCCTACCACTTGACGATCAGTGAAATAGGTTTGCGCCCAGCGTACCCAAACATCGAGATTGCGACTCACTTCATATTTCATTAGAATGTAGGCTCTGGTTCCTCTTCCACTGTAGGCGGGAATAGAAAAGAAATACAGCACGTCATTTTCGTAAGCATAAATACGGGAATCAAAATTATCCGTATCGAATAGAGCGTATCTCGCAGCAATCCGCAGAGGCAATTTACTTACCTCCCAAATGATATCTTGATAGGCCATAAAACCTCTGGAAGTTGGTTCGTCTCCACGACCAAATTCAGTCAGTTCAATTCTCGAGCGTAGTCTGATTTGTCGGGTGGCTCTATGGCTGAAATTAACACGTAGGTTCTTGCGTGGATTATCCACCAAGAAATCGGCTCCATCCACATCACTGCGCGTATTGGTTTGGCGTAAGCGATCTCGGTACCTCAAGTAGATATTGGTTCTTCCCGAAGCTTGGTATTCCAATTGTCCGAAGAAGTCATATCCGTTAGATGGTGCATCCGTTTGGTAGCGAAGCCATGGGAATTTGAACTGGTCGATGTAGGCATTGATCTTCCATCGCTTGAACGGCCGAAATTCAACGCCCATGTAAACTCCACTTTCATTCTCAACCAAAGATCCTTCGCCGAATCCCACAGAAGCTACTCCTTGAAAATCTTTTTCATAGTAGCGCTGAGTGATGTTCACCAAGAGCCGCGGATTCATTTCTATATTTATACCATTAATTGTAGCAAATCCTCCGTTCGCGCTTCGCGCTGTTTCTCCGAAGAATCTGAAGTTGGCTACTCTGAAAAAATAGTCAGCTCCCACAGTGGTGTTTTCTTTTCCGTTGAAACGGAACTGGCTGTAGAAATCCGTGTTACGGTTTATTTCTCCGTCCAATTGCATGTGAGCTGCTGTCACTCCCACTTGAAGATTGGAGGTGCGGTATTGCAGGTGCCCACCATAATGCTTTTGAAAAATGGCGTCCTTATCTGCAATTTCATTCGCCGTGCGGTGAAATCCCGTTTCTTGGAAGCTAGTGATGAGAAGCTCAGGCTCCGAAAAATCCAGAGAGTCATTCGGTTCAAGATCAGCCAGATTTCCGTCGATCCGCTTGCCTGAATAGAAAGCAGTGAAATCAAACTTTCCTTGATTGAGCGTTACAGCTCCCCCTCTCAAAAAGAGGTTTTCATTGATGGATGTATAAGGTGTAATTCCCCTTCCATCTTGAGCCGTACTAACAGAAAAAGAGCTTTTTCGATTGAATCCCAGCCCCGACCAGAAAGTCAATCCCTGCCCGAATTGAGCTTGATAGTCTCCAATGGCGAGTTGTTTGACCATCCCGAAATCTTTCAAATAGACATGGCCAGAGTAAAAGTCAAATCCATTGGGTTGACTGCCGCGAAAGAATTCTTCCCCGTTGTCTTTTTCGGCGGTCATCCCAAAGCTGATGCGATCGCCGTAACGGTAGCGATACCTGGCAAAGAGCTTGTCAGGAGACCCTAAGTATCTGGAGTTAGGGCTTTCTGCTAAATCTTCCGGGCTGATCGGCGCATATCCGGCTTGGTCTTCGAGTATTCGCTGCCAGCGAACGACGATCTCGCTTTTACCGTAGTCCCGCATTCTCTGAAGGGTGATTTTCTCTCTCGTCTCGTCTAAGCTAACTTTTACAAAGGGGAGAATGAGTTCAGCCGTAGCTTGATCCCAACCATCTATAAAGGCCAGTTCGTAGAGTGAGAAGAGTTGTCCGTATTCCTTTCGGTAATCCAAGAACTCCAATATTTGTCCGTTTGTAAGAAGTCCAAGGCCGTACAAGTCATCGATTGAAGCTGTATTCAAATTCAGAGGGAAATCCAGGTAAACTGCCAATTGCTCAAAAAGAGTGGTGTAATCTAGGTTTTCGTCTTCCGCCGCTTCGGCTATTTGCTCAATTCGCTGCTCGATGATATTTCCTCTGTCAACCTTTTGATCGGGCTGGGCCCAAACTTGAGTGAGGGAGAAGACGAAGAGAATTATGAGGACGAGATGCCTCATTTTTTACCAGGATTGTAAGTCAGCGAAAC
The DNA here is from genome assembly GCA_027214385.1 of Cryomorphaceae bacterium 1068. Taxonomy (NCBI): domain Bacteria; kingdom Pseudomonadati; phylum Bacteroidota; class Flavobacteriia; order Flavobacteriales; family Cryomorphaceae; species Cryomorphaceae bacterium 1068. The sequence goes on from JAPVXR010000008.1 coordinate 64,117, forward strand.
TTGCGGTGAGTAGCCGAGTATGCTGCTATAGCTCGAAGCCAAGTCAAACTGGAAGCTGTCAAACTTTACGCCCAACCCAAAGCTAAATAGGCTCGGTTCGGAGGAAGCACCTATGCGCAGATAAAGAACATCGACTGGTTGGTACTCGATACCACCTCGAAAAAGTGCGTTCTGATCGATGTCTTTTTCCACTTCCCCCGCTAGAAGGAGGTCATCGCTGATTTGGTATCCTGCACCAAGTCGAATCAACGTCGGAATTTTTTCATCGGGAATGGCGCTCTCGCCATTGTCGATCAATGTGGTTCTTGTCGGGTTGAATAGATGTGCTGCCACAGTCACCCGTTCGGAAACTTCCATTCTCACACCTACTTCAGCTGTAAGAGCACCCGCACTCCCATAGTCCTGAGCAGCTATGCGTGTTGTGTGGTAGTTGAGCTGCACGCCAATCGAAAATCGCTCAGCGAGCTTCATCCCGTAGGCTAATCCTATTTTTCCTTCGTTGTAAGCACCAAAGCCAAAATTGCTGTAGTTCACCCCGATTGCTCCATTGCCTAAAGGTGATGCTCCTGCAAATCCTGCGAAAGACATCCCGTCTACCAAAAATCGATTCTCGTAAAAAACACCGGCCGTGATGCTTTCAACATATCCTAGACCAGCCTGATTATGAAAGCTGCTCCAGATATCGGTGAAAGTCAATGCCGAATTAGCCATTCCTGCAGGTCGGGCGCCTACAGGGTCAGTTCCACTCTGGCCCCATACGAGCAATGGAATGAATGTGATTATGAAAAGTAGCTTCTTCAAATGATTGGATTCGAGGGCAAAATACGAATCTCATTCGACGCAAAGTATTAAGCTGGTATTAAATTGAAAGCTTCAAAAAACGATTTGAGCTATCTGGCTGTCCGAGTCAATCTTATGTAGTTTGCAAGACTGTAAATCAGATAAACCCAAGGGCTAGTATGCAATACCAGATCAAACCAGTCCATAGCTTGCATGCCTTCCGCACCACCAAGAAGCCATCTCCATTTTCCAAAAAGGTGGGGCTCAGGAAAAAATGGAGCCAAACCTAGTGTTACCGAGGCAATAAAGGCAATGATAACTCTGTTCTTTGCCTCTTTGATGATTTTTTCTTTCTTTTCTGGAACCTGCATTGTGCAAAGATAAATGCAGTAAAACTTACGTTTGGTGAATAATATCACTGAATTTCTTTCTCAGTATTACATCAAATGCGGCAGCGTCGCAATCCAAATAGCCAATAGTGCAGAGTTGCCCTATATTTGACAAATAGAAAATTGAATATGGCGAATTATAATGTCGCGGTTTTGGGGCCGATTCCCAGAGATCACATTACAACGCATCACGGAGAAGTGATAGAGAAGTTTGGGTGTGCCATGCATACGGCCATTGGTTTATCTAGACTGTTGGAAGGAAAAGGACAGGTTCATTTGGTTTCTCACGTCAGAAAGCAAGATCTAGAGGATATCAAAGTCATCCTTGCCGATTTTCCCAATATCAATACTGATTATATCAAGTGCGATGCCGATCAAGGTGATGTGATTCGATTGCGATTTGTAGATCAAAACAATCGGATAGAGAAACAAACGGGATTTATGAACCCTATAGTCCCTAATGATTTAGATGGGTTGATGCATTGCAATGCCTTTGTTTGTGTTCCCATCTCCGACTACGAAGTGCCTATTCACACCCTGCAACACATCAAAGCGAACAGCAGCGGGGTGGTCATTTTCGACGCCCATGGGCCCACTAATACGGTGACTACGCTAGGAGATCGAATTCTTAAATTTTGGATTGATCGAGATGAATGGCTGCCATACATTGACGTGTTGAAAATGAATCTGGAAGAGTCAAACTGCTGCTGGTTCGATAAGGAGATCGACGAAACGAAGCTTAAGCCTTTTGATGATCAAGATATCAGTCATCTTCCTGCTTTCGCGGAACATGCAATCAGACATGGGCTAAAGTCACTCATCGTGACATTGGATTCAAGTGGTAGCGCGGTTTTTTATGAAGACAAGAACGAGGTGCACCAACAAGTGGTAAAAGCGATCCGCGTAGAGCATGTTGTAGACACGACCGGTTGCGGTGACTCATTTGCTGGTGGATTAGGTTTTGGACTGCTCGATAGGGCCGATGATTATGTAAGAGCTGTCAAGTTTGCTAATGCCCTTGGAGCGCAACGCACGCAGGGGAGAACCTTCGAAGTTTTCAAATCATTGGAAGAGACCGAGCAGCAGATTATTAAAGAGTACGGTTCGCTCTAATGTCATAAACCAGATTCAACCCAGCGATAGATGAGGGATCATGCAGATATGAATGCACCTAGCGGAATTACCCGCCATTGGCTGAAAACGAATTCAGGACTGCAATGCGAAGTGACCAATTACGGTTGCCGAATTATTCGTCTGCTTGTTCCCGATCGAGATGGAAAGTTAGAGGATGTCGTTCTTGGCTTTGATACCATCGAAGAATATTTTCAAGGACCCGAGACCTTTTTTGGAAGCATAGTCGGTAGAGTAGCCAACCGCATCGGGGGAGCAGCTTTCATGATAGATGGGGAACGTTTCGAACTCTCGGCTAACGAAGGTAGAAATCACATTCACGGCGGCCCGACCGGATTTCATTCAAAGATTTGGCGAGTTCTCTCTGTGGATGATTCACAAATCACTTTTAGCTATCGCTCTCCCGATGGAGAGGAAGGTTACCCGGGCAATCTTGAGGTGAAGCTGGTTTACTCATTAACAGATCAAGACGGTCTGAAAATCTCTTATGAGGCCATCACCGACAAAGTTACTCCGGTCAACCTTACCAATCATTCCTATTTCAATTTGAATGGAGCGGGTAACGGGAAGATTGATGGGCATATTTTTCAGATTCATGCTTCTCAATACTTGCCAAATAATTCGGAGCAACTGCCAATCGGGAGATTCGATAAAGTGGAAGGAACCATTTTTGACTTGAGACAGCCAAAACGTATTTCAGACCTGCTCATTCAAGAAAATGACCAACTTAAAATTGGGGATGGTTTCGACAATAACTTCATTCCCGAGGGTGAAGGAATTCGCTCAATCGCAAAAGTAATGGAGCCCGTTTCGGGTAGAACGATGGAAATCTTAACCGATGAGCCAGGCGTTCAATTTTTTTGTGGAAAAGCCATGGATCGAGAAGTGAACGGGAAAGATGGGAAAGTATACGGGCGACATTCAGCGTTCTGTCTCGAAACCCAACATTTTCCTGATAGCGTTCATCACCCCGAGTTTCCTTCGGTCATTTTGCGACCGGGTGATACCTATCGATCGACTTGTGTCTATCGGTTCAGCGTAGAAGTCTAGCCTAGATTCTGAGCGTCTTTCAGTACCTTTTGCTTCAATCCTTCTTTGAAGTCGGAAATTCGTCTTCTTAAATCTTCATTTCCAGTTCCCAGTATCTGCGCGGCTAAAATACCTGCATTCTTGGCGCCATCCAATGCCACGGTTGCGACGGGAACACCTCCTGGCATCTGCAAAATGCTCAATACCGAATCCCAGCCATCGATGCTATTTCGGCTTTTCACAGGAACACCAATTACGGGAAGTGGTGTAATTGAAGCCGTCATTCCCGGCAGGTGAGCCGCGCCACCGGCACCTGCGATAATCACTCGAATACCATTCTCTTCGGCAGTTTTGGCGTACTCGTACATGCGCTCAGGAGTGCGATGCGCACTAACGATTTCCATTTTGTAAGGGACGTTTAATTCGTCCAAAACATCCGCTGCCTCTTGCATTACGGGAAGGTCGCTTTTGCTACCCATGATGATTCCTACCATGATTATTCGGATTTTACTTTAATGGTGTCTTTAATTTTATGAGCGAGATGGCGAGCCTTTTCAGCACTTTCGGCAGTAATAGTAACGTGGCCCATCTTTCGAAAAGGCTTGGTTTCAGCTTTCCCGTAAAGGTGAATATAAACTCCGCTTTCAGCAAGTGCATCTTCGAGGCCTTCGTATCGAGCGGGGCCCGAAAAATTTGCTTCGCCCAGCAGGTTGACCATTGCGGCGGGTACTCGGAGGGTAGTGTCGCCGAGTGGCAATCCCAATATGCAGCGCAAATGCTGAGCATACTGCGACGTAATATTTGCTTCGATCGTGTGATGACCCGAATTGTGTGGTCGGGGAGCTACTTCATTTACCAAAATCTCACCATCCCTATTTAGAAATAGTTCTACCGCTAAAATGCCTACAAAGCCGAAAGCATCAATGGTTTGCATTGCAATTTCGAGTGCTTTCTTTTCAATCTCTTCAGTGATTTCGGCAGGGGCAAAAAGCAGTTCTACCAAATTGGCTTCAGGGTTAAACTCAAGCTCTACCGCAGGGAAACCTGAGGTTTCGCCTTGCTCATTTCTAGCGGCGATTACTGCCAATTCTTTTTCGAAAGCAACAAATTTTTCCAATACACAGGGAGAGTCGAAAGCTTTCTCAAAATCAGCTTCGGTGCGAATGATTTGAACCCCTTTCCCATCATATCCTCCTTTTCTGAGCTTCTGAGCAAAAGGCAAAAAGTCTTTGTGATCTCCAAGCTCGGCTTTCGAATCGATCAACCGATACTCTGCCGTCGGAATGCCATTTTCACGGTAAAACTCTTTTTGCAGGCCTTTATCTTGAACGATTTCCAGTAGCTCGGGCTGCGGATATACTTTGATTCCTTCTGCCTGAAGTCTCTTCAATGCGGGGATGCTGACATGCTCGATTTCTACCGTGATGAGGTCTTTGTTCTTACCGAATTGATAGACCGTTTCCTCATCGTTGAAACTTCCCGTTACAAATTCGGGAACCAGTTTCGCACAGGGTGCATTTTCATTTGGGTCGAGACAAGCCAATTTGATATCGAGATTCACAGCTTCTTGCTGCATCATCCTTCCCAGCTGGCCTCCTCCCAGTACACCTAGCTTAAAATCCTTGTGGTATGGCGCTTTTGACATGCGGGCAAAGATAAGCTTAATGTGAAATGTTGTGGGTTTCTTTACTGATATCAATTTGGCATAGATGCTAATCATCCTTGATGTGAATAGAAGTGGAGAAAACCTTGGGGACTCCTTTCGCGAAAGGCAATAGGATTCACTACCTTCGCCATTCCAAAAATGACAGGTATGCATTCAGTAACCCTTCACGACAAAGAGTTTGTTCTTTACCTTGAGGAAGAAAAGATTCAAAGTGCCATAGCCGAAATGGCAACCAAACTGGCCGCAGAGTGCGAAGGAAAAGACACCGTTTTTGTGGGTGTTTTGAATGGTTGCTTCCGTTTTATCTCAGACTTGATGAAATACATCGAGTTCAATGCCGAGGTGAATTTTATCAAGCTCTCTTCATACCGTGGCACTGAATCCAGTGGAAAGATTTCCGACTTGATGTCACTCAATTCCGAACTGAGTAATAAGCACGTTGTGATTTTGGAAGATATTGTAGATACGGGGCATACCCTCGATTATTTGATGGAAATTTTGAAGGAGAAGAATGCCGCTTCCATTAAAGTGGCTTCATTGCTCTACAAGCCTGATGCGTTTATCGGTAACAGGAAACCTGACTTTACAGCATTTGATATTCCGAATCTATTTGTGGTGGGCTACGGCCTGGACTACGACGGCTTGGGAAGAAACTTAAACGATATTTATCAAATTAAATCTTGATTATGATCAACTTGGTTCTATTCGGCCCTCCAGGAGCGGGAAAAGGTACACAAGCCGAAAAAATCGTTGAAAAACACAACTTGGTTCATCTTTCAACGGGCGACATTTTTCGCCGAAACATTAAGCAACATACAGAGCTGGGTGATCTGGCCAAAAGCTATATCGATAAAGGTGAGCTTGTTCCTGATGAGGTGACTATCAAAATGCTGGAGGCCGAAGTTGACGCCCATTCAGATGCCAACGGATTCATCTTCGATGGCTTTCCTCGTACTACTGCTCAGGCCGGTGCCTTGGATTCTTTTTTAGAATTAAAAGGTACAGCTATTACCGTGATGCTCGCTTTAAGCGTAGAAGACAACGAACTAAAAGAACGTTTGAAAAAGCGAGCAGAGGTAAGTGGGAGAACGGATGATGCCAATCCGGAAATCATTGCCAATAGAATAGCAGTTTACAAGACGGAAACAGCACCCGTAGCCGATTATTACAAGGCTCAGAATAAATACGAAGAAGTAGACGGAATCGGATCGATTGACGAGATCAGCGAGAAATTAGTCGACGCGATAAGCAGCCATGAGTAATCGCAACTTCGTCGATTACGTAAAAATCCATTGCCGCTCCGGAAAAGGCGGAGCAGGGAGTAAACACCTTTTTCGCGATAAGCTGACATCAAAAGGAGGTCCTGATGGTGGAGATGGCGGACGTGGTGGTCACGTGATCATTCGCGGAAACGCGCAGCTTTGGACACTACTCCACCTCAAATACCGCAAGCATATTAAAGCTGAGCATGGCGAGTCCGGTGGTAAACAAACGAGTACGGGAAAGTCGGGGCAAGACGCCTATGTTGAGGTTCCGCTTGGAACGGTCGCCAAAGACCCTGACACGGGAGAAGTGCTGATAGAAATCACGGATGACGGGCAAGAGTTCATTTTGCTCGAAGGTGGGCGTGGTGGACAAGGAAACGCTCATTTCAAAACATCTACTCACCAAACGCCGCGTTTTTCACAGCCCGGAGAAGACGAACAAGAAGCTTGGAGAATTCTTGAGCTTAAGGTCTTGGCCGATGTCGGTTTGGTCGGTTTCCCAAATGCTGGAAAGTCAACTCTCCTTTCTGTCATTACCGCAGCGAAACCTGAAATTGCCAATTACCCTTTCACGACGCTTGTTCCCAATTTGGGAATAGTGAGTTACCGAAATGATCGCTCTTTCATTATGGCCGATATTCCGGGTATTATCGAGGGTGCCAGCAAAGGAAAAGGCTTGGGAACCCGTTTTCTCAGGCATATCGAGCGGAACAGTCTCTTGCTGTTTATGGTGCCCGCCGATAGCGATGACATTGCCAAGGAATACGATATTCTGATAAACGAACTATCCGCTTACAATCCTGAGTTGTTGGATAAGGATCGACTTTTGGCCATCACTAAAAGTGACCTGCTGGACGACGAGCTCAAAGCAGAAATGGAAGCTGAAATGCCACCTGTGGAATATGTTTTCATTTCATCTGTAGCGCAAATCGGGTTGTCGGAACTCAAAGATAAAATCTGGAAAAAACTCAATTCGTAGCCATGATTGAGCAATTGGAACAGTGGGATCGGCAATTGTTTCTCTGGTTAAACGGCCTACACGTCGATTGGCTCGACCAGCCCATGTACTATATGAGCGACGAGCTGGTTTGGATTCCTTTGTACCTCTTTTTCCTTTGGGCTATAGCCAAGGCTTATGATTGGAAAATGGCACTATGGACATTGCTTGGTGTCGCCATAGTTGTAACCATCGGCGATCGACTTTCGGTTGAATTATTCAAGGAAGTTTTTCAGCGATACCGTCCCTCGAGAAATTTGGAACTCTATGATTTGGTACACACTGTAAATGACTACCGCGGAGGCAAATATGGCTTCGTGAGTTCCCACGCTACCAACTTCTTTGGTATCGCAACTTTTCTCTACATGTTGTTTAGAAAGCCCTACCCGAAAGCAGCTCCTTTTGTTTTTCTTTTTTCGGGGTTGGTGGCTTACACACGTATTTATCTTGGGGTACACTACCCGGCTGATATTGCTTGCGGAGCCATTTTCGGAGCATCAATAGGTTGGCTCGTTTACAAAACCTTTAATCGGTTCATATGGAAATTACCGTAAGAGATGTCATTGCGATATTCTTGGGCGGTGGCTTGGGTTCAGTCGCACGCTTTCTGACGGGAAGAGCTATGATGCGGCTTATTCCAAGTTCTTTTCCATGGGGTACGCTAGCCGCAAATGTTCTCAGCTGTATCGCTCTCGGTTTTTTCGTTTGGCTTATCGCCAAAGATGGAATGAAAGGGTGGTGGATCTCATTTGCCGTTATCGGCTTCTGCGGAGGTTTCAGCACCTTCTCTACTTTCAGTTATGAAACCGTTAAGCTTTTGCATGAAGGTCATGTTCTTATGGCGGGGGCCAACGTTTTGGTTAGTTTAGTCGCCTGCATGGTGATCTTGTATTACCTCTCAAAATTCATTGCATGAAACGGACTTTAGGTATAGTAGCAGCGGTTTTCTTATCAGTATTGACTTTGGCGCAAGACACCGACGATCGTCCTAAATTGGTCATTGGAATTGTGGTCGATCAAATGAGAAACGACTACCTCACTAGGTATGCGGATTTATATGGTGAAGGTGGTTTTAAGCGCCTCATGTATAAAGGTTTTTATGGTGCCAATCATCGTTTCTCTTATATGCCCACGACGACCGGACCCGGACATGCATCAGTTTACACAGGGACCACTCCGGCCATTCACTCCATCGTTGCAAACGATTGGTACGACCCCATTACCAAAGAAGGAATGTACTGCGTACAAGACAAGAGTGTGAGGTCTGTCGGCGTAGATAAAGCTGCAGGCCAAATGAGCCCGAAGAATCTTAAGACAACGACCGTTACCGATGAGCTCAAACTTTTTTGGAATCAGAAATCGAAAGTGATTGCCGTTTCGCTGAAAGATCGTGGGGCTATTTTGCCAGGTGGTCACTTAGCCGACGGATCCTATTGGTACAACGACAAAAAGTTCATCACGAGTTCGTACTACATGGACGAGTTACCAACGTGGGTCACTGATTTTAATAATCTGAATCTGGTGGATACCTTCTTCGCGAAGGGTTGGCAGCCATTACTGGCTAAGGAAGCTTACTCTGCCAGTCTTCCTGATAACAATCCCTACGAATCTCTCTACGAAGGTGAGAAATACCCTACGCTCCCAAAAGATTTGTTGGATCTGGCTGAGCAAAACGATCCGGAGGAAGTCTTAAAAAGATCTCCATGGGGCAATAGTTTGATTCTTGAGTTTGGTCTGGCAGCAGTCATTAAAGAAGAGTTGGGTCAAGACGAAATTACCGACTTTCTAGCTCTAAGCTTTTCATCTCCGGATTACATGGGGCATGCCTATGGCCCCAGAGCTTTGGAGATTGAAGATATGTACCTCAAGTTGGACAATGACCTTGCAATGTTTTTTGATTTTTTGGATAAATACGTTGGTAAGGGAGAGTACACCGTTATGCTCACGGCTGATCATGGAGCAGCTGATGTGGCTCAGTTTTCTATCGATAATAACCTTCCGGGAGGATATTTTGACCGAAGCGGAAGCAAGGCATTGTTGGAGCAAGTCTTGCTTGATTATCATTCTCTAGGGAAAGAGTTGATCGAAGAAATGGAAGGAAACCAAATTTTCTTGAATCTCGATAAGTTGAAAGAAGCGGGAATAGCCATCAGTGATTTGACCGACTACTTGGCTATGGAGATCAGCAGATTCCCGGGAATTTATGCGGCATATTCAGCTGAAAGAGTGCGGATGGCGGGTTCTGCCGAGTTTCCCATTGGGAATCTTCAGCGAGGCTTACACCCTTACCTTTCGGGAGATGTCGTATTCGTATTGGAAAGCGGATGGATGCGCTATGGCAAGACCGGAACAACCCATGGAAGCCCTTGGGTTTATGATCAGCACGTGCCTCTTTTGCTATATGGTTTTGGAGTTGAAAAAGGCAAGACTTATCGTGAAACGAACATTCGCGACATAGCACCCACACTTAGTGTGATTATGGGTGTTCCCTTTCCATCGGGAATGACGGGAAGTCCGATCATTGAAGCAATCAAAGAATAAGAATCATTTGCCGGGATTGGCATACCGTTTCACATCTTCGCCACTAATCACCTTGTCACAAAGAATAATCAAGCGCTCGATAAGGTTTCTTAACTCGCGGATATTCCCTGTCCAATTCAGTGATTGCAGTGCCTCGTAAGCGTCTTTTGTCAACTCTTTTCTTGGACTTCCTTGCTCTTGTGCAATAGAGTCTAAAAAGTGATCAGCCAGCAATGGCACGTCATCAATTCGCTCATTGAGTGAAGGCACGTGGATGAGGATTACGCTTAGACGGTGAAAGAGATCTTCACGGAAGTTACCTTCTTTGATTTCAGCGTTGAGGTCTTTGTTGGTTGCGGCAATTACGCGCACATTTACTTTGATATCTTTATCGCCACCTACCCTGTTGATCTTGTTCTCTTGTAATGCTCTCAGTACTTTGGCTTGAGCTGATGCGCTCATATCTCCAATTTCATCTAAGAAAAGTGTGCCTCCATCAGCCTGCTCAAACTTTCCTTTTCGCTGCTTTACCGCGGATGTGAAAGCTCCTTTTTCGTGACCGAATAATTCGCTTTCGATTAGTTCTGATGGTATTGCTGCACAATTAACTTCAATAAATGGTGCCTTTGCCCTATTGCTATTTTCGTGCAGCTGGCGAGCTACCAATTCCTTTCCCGATCCGTTAGGGCCGGTCACCAATACGCGGGCATCACTAGGTGCCACCTTGGCGATCATTTCTTTAATCTCACCAATTGCTTTAGATTCTCCGACAATGTCAGACCCCTTTATCAACTTGATTTTCTTCCGTAATGTCTTGGTCTCTTCTTCCAAGTTCACACGGTCCATCGCATTGCGCAAAGTCACCAAAGTGCGATTGAGATCGAGAGGCTTTTCGATAAAATCGTAAGCGCCTTTTTTGATGGCTTCTACGGCCGTCTCAATATTCCCGTGTCCGGAAATCATGATAATCGGAGATTCCACACCTTTTTCCAGCGCCTTTTCGAGCACTTCCATTCCATCCATTTTAGGCATCTTAATATCGCAAAGGACGGCGTCGTATGAAGTTTCGATGAGTTTCTTCAATCCTGTTGGTCCATCCTCTGCGTCATCGACAGTGAATTTTTCAAATTCAAGAATTTCGCGAAGCGTGTTTCTAATACTTCTTTCGTCGTCAATAATCAGAATGGATGCCATCTTATAGATTTCCTTTTAATACTTCGAATAGGACTCCTTCTTTCAGAGAGTACTTCGATAATTTGACTGTTTCGATATTGGTTTTTTTCAGGACGAGTCTTACGAATATGGCCGACATGACGATCATATTTACCCGCATTGCTACCATGCCATCCATGGCTTCACGTTGAATTTTGGAAGAGTTTACCAATTCATCCAAGTGCTTGTCCAGACTGTCTCTGTCGAAGTCCAGGCTGGTGAGGTTCATGGTCTCATCGTAGTTGCCATTACGCTTCGAGATGACATCCGAAAAAGTATCAAAAGATCCGGATGAACCAATCAGGGTTTTGATGCCTTCATTTTCCACAATGTCAAAAACATCTTTAATTTGATTTTCCAGGCTGGTTTCGATTTCTTGGAGCGTGGCGCTGCTAATTGGGTCTTCCGGTTGATGTTTTTCCAACAATCGACTGACGCCTAATTCGTAACTTCTTTTCCAAATGATCTCTTGATCGTTGGCTGCGACAAATTCAGTGCTACCTCCGCCGATGTCCATGATGATCGAATTATCGCCGGTAAGTGCTCCCGATAGTTGCACCCCGTTGTAAATCATGGTGGCTTCTCGGTCGCCATCGATCACGTGAATGTTTATTCCAAAGCGCTCCTTTACTTTTCTGACAAAATCATTGGCATTTGAAGCTCCTCTGACAGCGGAAGTGGCAAAGGCTAAGACCTTGTCACAATATTGATTTTTAACGGCTGTTATTTGCGCTTCCAGAGCAAGAAAAGCGCGCTGCATAGCGGCTTCTGTGATGTATTTCTTTTCGAAACTACCTTCTCCGAGTTTCACGCCGACTTTAGAACGATACGTGGGTTTATAACCTCCCTTGTTATCCAACTCCGCTATGAGCAAGTTGAAGGTATTCGTTCCCATATCGATGATGCCTATTTTCAATACTTCGTGTTTTTTCAGTTACTCAAATATAACGGAATATCGAGTTCCATCAACTTGGTGAAAAGTAAGGAGTAGTAGTTTCTCTAACTGTTTTTGGTATCGACTTAAGCGAAATCAATACTTCAGCCATTTTGCCAATTCCTTGTAGCTTACTTTTTTCCCGTACATCAAGATTCCTACACGGTATATCTTGCCAGCGAGCCATACACAAAAAACGAATCCTGCGATGAGCAATGTCATGGAGAGAACCAATTCCCAGATAGTGCCGCTGTCAAAGCCCATTGCTCCTCTCACCATCATCACGATAGGCGAGGTGAGGGGAAATTGTGAAAACCAAAATACCATGGCACCCTCGGGGTTTGTGAGTGCAAATTCTGAAACAATAAATCCGAAGACCAGTGGGATAGTAATCGGCATCATAAACTGCTGTGTGTCCGTTTCATTATCAACTGCGGCTCCTACTGCCGCGAATAATGAGGCGTATAGTAAATATCCTCCCAAGAAGTAGAAAATGAACATTCCGATCATCAAAGGCCAATTGACTCTAAAGAGAATGAGTTCTGCTATCTCGCCGATAGCAGCTTGTTCCATAGCGTCTTTTGACACCTCGTTCGCCACTTCTTCTGTTGCCTGAATCTGATCAGCCATTGTTCCTGCATTGGCAAGCTCTGGTGCAAGAATGGATGTAGCCACCGAAAAAAGAATTCCTGAAAGAATAACCCATAGCAAAAACTGTGTGAGGCCTACCAATGCCACGCCGACAATCTTTCCCATCATCAGTTGAAAGGGCTTCACAGAGGAGATGATCACCTCGACAATTCGGTTGCTTTTCTCTTCCATAACACCGCGCATCACCTGTACACCGTAGAGAAAAATGAAAAAGTAAATTAAAACTGCAAAACCGAACCCGATAAATGCCTGCTCTTGTTTAAACGATGTTGAGCCATCCTCGGCGTCTACAGTAATGATATTCAGATCGGTATTGATTTCGTCAAACTTCTCTTTTGGTATTGATTCAACTATCAATTTATTGTCCTCAATGACCCTCTCCACCTGCGACTTGATATAGCTTCTGGCCTTCATGCTTGGCAGTTTCCGAAAGACCATTTCGGCCTCGGGGAAGGTCATGATATCTTCGCGCAGTACGAGCATCAACGTGTATTCCGTGGAATCAAACTCAGCGTTGGTCAGTCCATCCGTGGTGTAGTCAAATCGAACTTGTGACGTTTCCTTCAATTCATCCACAAACATGGGTTTCGGACTGCTGGTGCTGTCAAAAGCTATCTCAGGCGTGAGATCGACTACCAAGACATTGTAAATGCTGGAGTCGTTCATTCCCAAAAATACTCCCAGACTTAAGAGGCCACCAATCAAGATGGGACCTAGGAAAGTCATGATGATAAAGGACTTCTTGCGCACGCGACTCACATATTCGCGTTCAATGATCAGGCTTATCTTACTCATCGCTTTCTCCTTTTTGTTGAACTATTTTGATGAAGATGTCATTCATACTTGGTATGACTTCATTGAGTGAGTGAACTTCGGCAACTGTAATAACGGTTTTTAAGAGGTCATTGACAGTAGCACCCTCAGTCAGTTTGATTCGTGCACTGCGGAGTTTGTCTTCCGTTTCGTGATGGCTGATGAGCTCAAAGTTGGTCCACAGTGCATTGGTAAAGCTGAGCATATTGCCCGAAAAGACGAGGTCATAAACTCCTTCTTTAAATTTATTTCGAACTTCTTTGACGCTGCCCTCAAGTACCACTTTGGCATCATTGATTAAAGCAATGTCGCTGCATATTTCTTCTACTGAACCCATGTTATGAGTAGAAAGCATAATCGTAGCACCTTCGTCTCGCAGCCGCAGCAACTCTTCCTTGATAAGGTTGGCATTGATAGGGTCGAAACCACTGAAAGGCTCATCTAGAATTAGGAGTTTTGGTTCGTGAAGCACCGTTGTGATAAACTGCACTTTTTGAGCCATTCCTTTTGAAAGCTCTTCTACTTTCTTGTTCCACCAATCTTCAATATCGAAGCGCTGGAACCATTCTTTGAGCTTTTTCGTGGCCTCTGCCTTGCTCATTCCTTTGAGTCGAGCCAAATAAACGGCTTGCTCTCCCACTTTCATTTTCTTATAAAGTCCGCGCTCTTCGGGCAAGTAGCCGATGCTTTGAACGTGCTCGGGTTTGAGGTCTTTCCCATCAAAGGCGATTCGTCCATCATCGGGAGCGGTAATTTGATTGATGATTCGAATCAATGAAGTTTTGCCGGCACCATTGGGACCGAGCAATCCGAAGATGCTCCCTTTTGGAACCGCTATGCTCACATTAGAAAGCGCAACATGATTTGAATACGACTTTGTAATGTTTTGGGCTTCGAGTATCGCCATGTATCTTTTTGATTAATGCAGTCAAATCTAAACGAAAAACCGCTTTACCTGAAAGGCAAAGCGGTTAAGTTTTCAAAGTGATATTCTTTATTCAAACATGTCTTTTACCTTTTGGAAAAAGCTCTTCTCGTCATGGTTTGCTGTTGGTTGAAAATTCTCACTTTCCTTTAATTTCTCGAGGATTTTCTTCTCTTCCTTACTAAGCTCCTGTGGAGTCCAAATATTGATATTTACCAACATATCTCCTTTTCCATAGCTCTGTACGCTGGGAAGCCCCTTGCCTTTTAGGCGAACAAGCTTACCACTTTGGGTACCTGCGGAAATATTGATCTTGGCTTTTCCTTCTACCAATGGAACCTCTGCAGCTCCCCCAAGTACGGCATCTATAAAGCTCACATAGAGATCATAATGGAGGTTCTTTCCATTGCGCTTGATGGTGTCGTGTTCTACCTCTTCTATGACTACGAGGAGATCTCCGGGCACGCCACCCATTGGCGCTGCATTCCCTTTGCCGCTCACGTTGAGTTGCATTCCTTCTTCAACTCCGGCCGGGATGTCAATACTGATGACTTCTTCCTTTCTTACCAAGCCGTTTTCGTCAGATCCGGGAGGACGTTTGTCCACCATTTCTCCACTTCCTTGGCAGGTCGGACATACAGACGTGGTCTGCATTTGACCCAAAATCGTATTTGTCACGCGACTCACTTGTCCTGTTCCTCTGCAGGTGGTGCAAGTCTTAAAAGTCGTTCCTTCAGCTGCTACGAGCTTATTTACTTTGATTTTTTTGGTCGTGCCGTTTAGTATCTCAGCAAGGTCGAGTTTTACTTTAATTCGAAGGTTGGAGCCTTTTCTGCGTCGACGAGCTCCTCCACCAAATCCATTGCTAAAACCTCCTCCGCCGAAAGCGCCTCCGAAGATGTCACCAAATTGTGAGAAGATATCATCCATGCTCATTCCGCCGCCAAAACCTCCGCCACCCGCAGCTCCACCTACACCTTGGTGTCCGAATCTATCGTACCGCTGTCTTTTTTCAGGATTATTCAACACCTCGTAAGCCTCGGCTGCTTCTTTAAATTTCACCTCGGCATCCGCATTGTCGGGATTTCTATCGGGGTGATATTTTAAGGCGAGCTTCCGGTAGGCCTTTTTCATTTCAACCTGAGTAGCACTTTTAGAAATGCCCAATACCTCGTAGTAATCTCTCTTCGCCATGTTCTGCGTTGTTCTTTTTTTACTGTCCTACAACCACTTTGGCGTATCGAAGCACTTTATCATTGTAGAAATATCCTTTTTCAGCTACGTCAATCACCTTGCCCTTCATGTCTTCTGACGGAGCAGGTATGTTGGTAATGGCTTCGTGATACTCCGTGTCAAAAGGCTGATTGATGGAATTCATTGCTTTCAACCCCTTGTTTTGAAGCAGGTTCAACAATTTGTGGTGAATGAGCTTAAAGCCTTCTTTCAAAGCTTCTACATCATCGTTGTTCTCATTAGAACTGATAGCGCGCTCGAAGTCGTCTACAACCGGTAATATATCACCTGCAAAGTCTGAACCCGCATTCTTCATCAAATCGAGTTTTTCCTTAGCCGTTCTTCGTCTGAAGTTTTCGAATTCAGAGTAAAGTCTCAGGTATTTGTCATTTACCGTGTCATACTTTTTCTGCAATTCCGTCATAGCTGCTTCATACTCGTTTTCCGTGCTCTCTTCAGAACTATTCGAATTTCCGTTTGAAGAATTCGATTTATCTGCTTTTGCGAAAGCTTGCTCTTCGCCTTGGGCTTGAGTTTCCTCTATATCTTGACTTTCTACTTTATCTTTTTCTGACATGCGTAATCAATTTTTCATCTGAGGCTTGGCAAATAGCAGACCACTGCAGGGAAAGTGACAAATTGGCGGATAGTTAGCTGTGTAAAATTTCATCTGCTTCCATCTCGCCGATTGCATGTCCTTTGGCTTTCTCGATTCCTGCATTTATTTCAAAACCTAAGATTAACACTATGGTGTTGAGGTATAGCCACAGCATGACAACCAATACCGTTCCTACCGAGCCATAGAGCTTGTTGTAATTACCGAAATTATTCACGTACCAAGCAAATAGCGATGAGACAATGATGAGTCCCAAAGTTGCAAAAGAAGCTCCGGCATTGATGGCCCTCCATTTGCCGCTATGGCCTGCACGATACAGCACTGAAATGGCGATTTCAAAAAGAATAATCACCAAGATCCACTTCGCTACTTCAAGAAAGAATACCACTACAGCTCCTCCGATGATATCCAAGTCTTGAAGGTATTGGAACACGGGACCACTAATGGTAATAAGAATTACACCAAGGACGATGGTAAGACTGAAAACGAACAATAACCCAAATGATCGGACATATTGAAGAACGATTCCGTGCGTTTTGTCCAGATTGTAGCTATGGCTAAAACCGTCCAGCAGTGCTTGAACAGCATTGGTGGAAAAGAAAAGCGTCAGAAAAAACGAGAGACTGATGAGGGTTTCCTGCTTTTTATTTACCAAATCATCTAGGGTGCTCTCGACCAAACTGAAAGTATCGCCCGGCATGGCCCGATCGAGATAGATCATAATACTCTCCTGAAAATTATCTATGGGTACAAACGGAATGACCGATAAAAATACGATGAGTAATGGTGGAATAGCCAAGATGAAGCGAAAACATACGGCCGAAGCTCTGGTCGTAATTCTCCCTTCCATTAAGCCGATCAAGAAAAATTGCAAGACTTGGTAGAGGTTGAGACCTCCGAAGCCTGGAAGCTTTATTCTCTTTAGAGCAAGTTTGGTCTTTCGAACCGGTGCCGATTCGAGGATACGATTTTTCTTTTCTTCATACCATTCAGAAAGTGCAAAGCCCATGGGGTGCGAAGGTAAAAAAGTGAGGGTAAAAGTTTTTACTTAATATGCCTTTAGGCTAATATCCAAACTACTAACGCTGTGGGTAAGCGCTCCCATAGATATAAAATCAACTCCACACTCGGCGTATTGTCGAACGTTTTCCATTGTTATTCCACCACTGGCCTCCGTTTCGATATTTTCAGGAATGATAGAAACTGCCTTTCTTAAATCGTTAAAACTGAAATTGTCCAACATGATTCGGTCGATTAATCCCACTCTGAGAATTTCGTCTACTTCTGTTAAGTCTCGTGCTTCGATTTCCAACTTGATGTCAAGGCCGTGGCTTTTTCGGTAGTCATCAGCGAGAGTGATCGCTGCTTCAATACCGCCTGCGTAGTCGATATGATTATCCTTAATCATCATCATATCATACAATCCGAATCGATGGTTTTCGCCACCACCGATTTGCACAGCAAGTTTTTCCAAAAAGCGGATTCCCGGAGTCGTTTTTCGAGTATCGAGAATTTTAGTGTCCAGTCCCGCTATTTTGTCCACGGTTTTTCGCGTAAGCGTGGCAATACCGCACATCCGCTGCACGCAATTCAATGCCAATCTCTCCGCCATCAAAATACTTCTGGCTTTTCCGCTTACGGTCATTACAACTGTTCCGGGCTCAACTGCTGTGCCGTCCGGTAATAAAGATTTCACTTGAAGATTGGGATCAATAAAGTAGAAAATCTGCTCTGCTATTCCCATGCCGGCAATAACGCCTCTCTCTTTGACAATCATCTTAGCTCTACCTACCGCTCCTTCCGGAATGCATGCCAAGCTAGTATGATCGCCTTCACCGATGTCTTCCTGTACCGCATTGCGGATAAACTCATCTATGGTCATATAAAAGGGCCATTTCGTTAACACAAAGGTGAGAATATTTTGCCGATAAGACGACGCGAGTAAATCATCGTTTGACTCAGCAATCGTTCGTTTCGATTAACTTTGTAGTAAAGTTTAAAAGCATGACTGAAGATCTAGTTTTTGATGTAGCCATTGTAGGTGGAGGAATAGTAGGGGCGGCGACTTTTTACAAAATGCAGCTTCGGCATCCTGATCTCAATATCGTATTGATAGAGAAGGAAAAAGAACTCGCAGATCACCAGACGGGAAATAATTCAGGAGTAATCCACTCAGGACTTTACTACAAGCCCGGGAGCCTAAAAGCGGAAAACTGTGTAAAAGGACGAAAAGAACTTGTGGCTTTCGCCGAAGAGCACAACGTACCTCATGATGTATGTGGAAAAGTGGTTGTAGCTGCAGATGAGAGCGAGCTACCCATGCTCGATAAAATTTTTGAGATCGGAAAACAAAACGGCATCGAGGGTATCGAGAAAATTACCGCGGAGCAAATCAAAGAACGAGAGCCATTCTGTGTAGGAATTGCGGGTATTTGGGTTCCGGTAACCGGAATTATCGATTATCGCGCAGCGACAGCCAAAATGGTTGAGTTGGCCTTGGCTACTAATCAAAGCTCCAAACTCGTTTTAGGAGAAGAGGTAACGGGCATAATGAAGGTGGGTGACCACGAGGAAGTGATAACTTCCGATTCAAAGTATAAAGCCAAGTATTTGGTTTTTTGCGGTGGCTTGCACGCTGACCGCTTAGCCAAGAAAGATCAAATCGATCTCAAAGAAAAAGTCGTTGGTTTTCGCGGAGATTACTACGAATTGACCGATCAGGCAAAGCATAAAATCAAGAATTTAATATATCCCGTACCGAATCCCGACTTTCCGTTTTTGGGCGTGCACTTCACCCGCATGACCAATGGTGAGATAGAATGTGGTCCCAACGCCGTATTCACTTTTAAACGAGAGGGTTA
This sequence comes from Cryomorphaceae bacterium 1068, assembly GCA_027214385.1. Classification (NCBI taxonomy): domain Bacteria; kingdom Pseudomonadati; phylum Bacteroidota; class Flavobacteriia; order Flavobacteriales; family Cryomorphaceae; species Cryomorphaceae bacterium 1068. The sequence continues at coordinate 83,139 of JAPVXR010000008.1, forward strand.
TGGGAAAACCGATTTTAATTTACGCGATACTTTTGACGCCCTGACTTACGGAGGCACGTGGAAGCTCTTTTTTAAAAATATGAAGTTCGGGATTGATGAGTACCGACGTGCTTTTTCTAAGAAGCTTTTTCTCAAAACCCTTCAGCGCTTAGTGCCATCCCTCACTATGGACGATTTAAAGCCCGGGCGGTCAGGGGTGCGTGCGCTCTTATTGGGAACAGATGGAGATACCCGTGATGACTTTCGGATAGAGTATGGCAACAATAGTATTCACGTGCTGAATGCGCCTTCTCCGGCAGCGACAGCTGCTTTAGCAATAGGTGGCCAGATATGTGATATGGCCGAGGAAAAGTTTGGTCTGGAAAAGGTGAATCAGCCCGCCTGAACCACCTTGTATTTCTCTAATAGTGTATCCCAATTCCAAAGAAAAGTCTCCATGGCCTCTTTGAGTCGCTGAATAAAAATGGGATTCGGTGAATCCAAGGATTTGAAATACTTCTCTTGGTATTTATTCAACTCGTAACGGCAGAATACTGTTCGAGCCATCGCGTTTGTCACGCTCTTGCTCGGATGATTTTTACGCATCATTAACTTTCTGGTCTCGCTCACCATTTGAGCCAGCTTCATTTTGTCCGTTTCGTACAGTGCTGCAAATTTCTCTAGAATGTACTGAGTGATTCGACGATCTTGGCCGGACTCAAAGTAGCTCGGGATCGCCTGGAGGTTTCCAGCCAAAACGATTATGGTGAATGCTCCGCTATCTTCAGGGTCTAAATCAGGAGGAGACAGGAATTCAGGTGAATCGTTAATTAAGCCTACTACATCTTCAAAACCCTCATCGATCAATAGCTGCAATCCGTTAACGAAGATATTAGCTACTTTTTCTTCTGTAAGTTTTTTCTTCCCGAATAAGGTGATCATACAACTAAAACGGTTTTTTGATTCGAACCTATAATTAAACAAAATTAAAGGCAAAGAAGGGTAGATGTTGGGGGGTGGTCAATTCTATTATCAACAAAGTTTTCAACCTGAACCCACGGTGAATTGCGACTTTGGTCACCTCCATTCCTTTAATCCTCTCTATCTTTGCGCCTTCTTATGGGATTAAAAGGAACAAAACTGTACTCCATTTTTACATTTACTTGTCCGCGGTGTCAAGAGGGAAAGCTCTTTGAGACAAAAGCGACCTATGCCAGCGGGTTTACTAAGCTGAACAAGCGCTGTGACGTATGCGGAGAGAATTTCGAACGTGAACCCGGCTTCTATTTCGGAGCGGCTTACGTGAGCTATGCACTGACGGTTGCCCTCTGGGTCGCCCTCTATGTGGCATTAACGGTTTTCGATCTCATAGGAATCATGGAGTTCGATTTCTTCGATGATGGTTTCCTACTATTGATCTTGGGAATAATTCTCCTCGTGGCTCTTCTGCCTTTGCTTTATCGTATCTCCAGGGCAATTTGGATTAATTTTTTCGTGAAGTATCGGGAGGACGCAATCGAATTCAATCGCGAAAAAGAGGCCGAAAAGATGTCGCGCCGCAACAAAATCGACTAGACCACTTATTGGAAAGTCTGCATTTGGTGCAGTCTGTGGTATACTCCTTCTGCTTTAAGCAGTTCTTCATGGCTTCCCATTTCCGCAATATGCCCGCCTTCCAAAACCACAATTTTATCAGCGTGACGAATCGTCGATAGCCTGTGGGCAATGACCAATGAAGTTCTATTTTTCATCAGTTTATTTATTGCGTCTTGAACCAATCGTTCTGATTCTGTATCCAAGGCTGAAGTTGCCTCATCCAAGATCAGGAATGGTGGATTTTTTAAAACGGCCCGCGCAATGCTTATGCGTTGTTTTTGTCCGCCGCTGAGCTTATTTCCCGAGTCTCCCACGTTGGTGTCAAATCCATCCTCCAAGCGCTCGATAAATTCGTAAGCGTTAGCAATCTCGGCTGCCTGAATCAGCTCCTCTCGCGTTGCGTCCGGTTTTGACATGAGGATATTGTTCGCAATGGTATCGTTAAAAAGAATGGATTCCTGCGATACCACGCCAAACATGCCTCTGAGCTGAGTGAGTGAGATATGGCGGATGTCTATTCCGTCAATGCTGATAGCACCCTCGGTCACGTCGTAGAAGCGAGGAACCAAGTTGGCCAGTGTACTCTTCCCCCCACCTGAAGGGCCTACTAAAGCTACCGTCTCACCTTTCTTGATTTCCAGATTTACACCGCTCAAAACTTTCTCACTTCCGTATTGAAAGCCAACATTTTTAAGGATTACGTCCTCTTTGAATTCAGGATGATCTAACGGATTATCGGGCTCTTGAATTTTTTCTTCAGCATCTAAGACGTCATTGACGCGCTCCACCGAGGCAAGCCCTTTCTGAATCTTGAAATAAGCCTGACTGAAGGACTTCGCTGGTGTAATAATTTGCGAAAAGATAAGAATGAAGGTGATGAAGAATTCTCCTGTAAACCCGTTATCTCCTGCATCTAAAACCAGTTGACCGCCATAGTAGATAAGGATGGCCAAGGTGATGGAGCTGAGGATTTCGGTCAGGGGACTACCCAAATAGTGCTTTCGAAATAGCTTCACCATGAGCGTGAAAAACTCTTGATTCTTTCGGTCAAAGCGTGTTTGTGTTGCCTCCTGAGCGTTGAAGGCTTGAATAACACGCAATCCGCCGAGCGATTCTTCGAAAACGGAAAGTACCTCTCCCAATTTTGATTGACCACTTTTAGCTGCGCCCTTGAGCTTTCTACCAATGATGGAAATGAGGATTCCGCTGATTGGTAAAAGGACCAAGACAAAAAGAGTGAGCTTCCAGCTCATGAAGAACATGGTAGCGAGGTAGGTAACGATCAGAATGGGATCGCGAAAGACCATTTCCATCGAAGAGATGATTGAATTTTCGATTTCATTCACATCAGAGGTTACCCTCGAAATGATATCTCCTTTTCGCTCTTCGCTGTAATAACCGAGGTGTAATTTCAGAATCTTTCGGTGCATGGCTTCCCGCACATCTCTGATCACTCCGATGCGAATTGGTGCAAGGAAATACATCGTCATAAATCGAGTGATATTCTTCAGAAAGAAGATCACCACGATAAAGATGCAGAAGTAAACCAGAGCTGATTCAGGTCCGTTTTTTAGAATGAAAGCGCCAATTTGGTAATCAGCATACTGCAAAAACTGAGAAGATGTAAAGCCGAAGGCAGGTTCGGTCTCGGGGAGCGTGAGCTCTTCTGAACTGAAGAGGATAGTCAAAAAAGGTGCAACCGCGGCAAGTGAGAACAGCGAAAATATTGTAGCCAATACATTGAAAAACAAGTTTCCGACTACTTCGGACTTGTAATTTTTTAGGAGCTTCAGTATTTGAACGAAACCTTTCATTCTTGCACCAATTGGATGCCTAAATAGTTAAAAGGAGTAATTTCTTTCAATTCGTTTTTCACGTCATCGCTCACCTTCAATCTTTCGATAAACGCGTGCAAGCTGTCTCGGTTGATTGTTTCGTTAGTGCGTGTAAGGTCTCTCAATGCTTCGTAGGGCTTTTCATAACCCTCGCGCCGCAATATCGTTTGGATGGCCTCTGCCGCCACACTCCAATTTTGGTCTAAATCGGCTAGGAAGGCTTCTTCATTCAACAGGAGCTTCCCTAAGCCTTTCTTTAATGAGTGAAGTGCGACCAAGCTGTAGCCAAAAGGCATTCCGATATTTCGAAGTACTGTGCTATCTGTCAAGTCGCGTTGAAGTCGAGATATAGGGAGTTTTGCAGACAAGTGTTCCAAAACGGCATTTGCCAGCCCCAGATTGCCCTCGGCATTTTCGAAGTCAATCGGGTTTACTTTATGAGGCATTGCCGATGAGCCAACTTCACCTTTCTTAATCGATTGTTTAAAATAGTCCAGTGAAACGTATTGCCAGATGTCTCGACATAAATCTGTGAGTATGGTATTGATTCGTTTGAAAGCATCAAAGCGAGCTGCCAATTGATCATAGTGCTCAATCTGAGTGGTCGTTTGAAGTCGCTCAATTCCCAATCGATTCGTGAGAAATTCATTCGAAAACTTCACCCAATCAATTTCAGGAAAGGCTACAAAATGAGCATTGAAGTTTCCTGTAGCGCCACCGAATTTCCCACATACGGGAATGTTTTTTAGCCCCTCGGCTTGTGTTCTCAATCGCTCTACAAAAACCTGAATCTCTTTTCCCAATCGGGTAGGAGATGCGGGTTGACCGTGAGTGCGCGCCAGCATTGGAACGTCTTTCCAATCATTTGCTCTTAGGGAAAGTATTTCACAGACCTCCTCAAAAAGCGGAAGCCATACATCGTCAAAACATTCTTTGATCGACATAGGCACCGATGTGTTGTTGATGTCTTGTGAAGTGAGTCCAAAGTGAATAAACTCATTGTATTTCTGAAGCCCCAATTTCTCAAATGACTCTTTAATGAAATACTCCACGGCTTTCACGTCGTGGTTCGTCACCCGTTCGAAATCTTTTACTTTTTCGGCATCGGCCTCAGAAAAGTCTTGATAGATTTTTCTGATTTCGCTTTGAGATTCTTTAGGGAAATCTGCCAGCATGCTGATAGGTTGTTCCGTCAGTGCCAAAAAGTACTCGATCTCCACGCGGACGCGGTATTTGATCAAGGCGAATTCTGAAAAATATGGAATGAGGCTCGATGTCTTTGATGCGTATCTCCCATCGATGGGGGAGATGGCCGTAATGCTCATGTCGTTTGTATATGGAAAGCGCAAAAATCCACATTTTTTGGCAAACCAAAAAGTGCAGCTCCTTTTGCCCACTCGATGCTAAAAATGTAAGTTCGCATTAAACCTGATCTCATGGAAATCGCACTTGTCATTTTGAGTGGCTTGTTACTTTTAATCGGATTGCTTGGTGCAATCCTACCCATCCTTCCCGGGCCCATTATTTCTTGGGTGGGAATTTTGATTCTGCATTTCACAGATTATGCAGAATACTCTACCACTTTTTTGGTCGTTTCGGCAGCTATCGTGGCAGTCATTACCGTGTTGGATTATTTCATCCCGATCTGGGGTACCAAAAAATTCGGTGGAACCAAAGCTGGAGTCACAGGCTCTACCGTAGGATTGGTTGTTGGGTTATTTTTTCCTCCGTTGGGGCTGATTATCGGGCCTTTTGCGGGTGCTTTGATCGGAGAGATTCTAGCGAATCGAAAGGAGTTTAAGAAAGCCTTAAAAAGTGCTACTGGCTCGTTTCTGGGATTTCTGCTCGGAACAGGTCTTAAGCTAATTTACTGCGGTGTAATGATTTACTACTTCTTTGAAGCGGTTCTTGCCTAGCGAAGAGAATAAGGCTTCCAATCCCTCTCATTGAGCATGATACCCAAATTTTCGTGAAAGTCTTTTAGTACTTGAGGAACTCCCATGCGAGCCTTTACTCGGTGAGACTCATCGTTGAGCTGAATTTCAGAAATAGTCGAAGGTAGGTCAGTAACTCTGGGATCGTTGTATTCTGAATCCAAATTGAAGTAGTCAATGGAACTTGCCATGCCATAAATCTTTTCGAGATCAGCTTCGCTGAAGCGATAAGAGTAAAGCCCCATTTTTTCGGCAAAGTTTAAACCTTCGTAGGTTGCAAAGCCGCTTTGGTACACGTTGATTTTAAAAACCGGACACCTTCCGAAACAAGGTGTTCTTTCAAAGTGAACAGCTAAAGAATCTTTTGGAGCTGGTGGATCCATGATCACTACAACCGTATCGGGCACGCTCACTACTTGAGCGGAAGCAGCTTCTTTTTTTGAATTGCAGCTTATGCCAAAAAGCAGAACGAAAAAGAACAGGATGGAATACCTCATTAGTTTGGATTGATGCCTCTTTGTTTTGCCATGTCTTCCAATTTCTTTTGAAAACGAGACTTGCCCTTGTTGGCTTTTTTCTTCTTGTTCTCTTGGATTTTAGCGTGGATCTTATCCTCATCAATAAAGAAATTTTTGATCACCAACATTTGTGCAATAGAGAACATATTGGCCAAGAAATAATAGTAACTCAAACCAGATGCAAAGCTGTTGAAGAAGAAAAGCATCATGAAAGGGAATATGTACATGATCACCTTCATGTTCGGCATGCCCGGTTGGGTCTGCTGAGGCATTTGGTTGGTATTGTAAATCGTATAGAAGAACATACTCACTGCCATCAGGATGGTGAAAAGACTCACGTGATCGCCATAAGCCGGAATGGTAAATGGCAACGTGTAAATACTGTCATATGCCGAAAGGTCATCAGCCCAAAGGAATGGTTCATGGCGCAGCTGGATGCTCGATGGAAAGAACCTGAACATGGCATACAGGATCGGCATCTGAATAATCATCGGGATACACCCTGAGAACGGATTTACGCCCGTTTTGCGGTACAAGTCCATCGTGGCTTGCTGCTTTTTCATAGGGTCAGCATCCTTAAATTTCTCGTTGATCTCGTCTACTTCAGGCTTGATTACGCGCATCTTGGCGCTGCTCAGGTAGTTTTTGAAAGTCAGAGGAGAAAGCACCAATTTAATGATGATGGTCAAAATCAAGATGTTGATACCAAAAGAGAGTCCGGTGCGTTCGAGCCAATCAAAAATCGGAATAACCACCCATTTGTTCACCCACCCGAAAATTCCCCAACCGAGGTTGATGACCTTGTCAAGTTCCATCCCATACTCCTTCAGAACCTTGTAATCATTGGGCCCCATGTAGAGTTGGGCAGAAAATACAGTTGAAGCTGCAGTAGGGTCTACAGGGAATTCAGCACGATAAAATTGAGTGAAATCAGTGACCTCTTCTTCAAAAGGCTTACTAGCTAAGCTTACTCCTTGATTGAAAGTTCCGTTGGCAATAAGAATGGCCGAGAAGAAATGCTGCTTGAAAGCTACCCATTGAAGTTTCTCATCATCAATAATGTCGTCGTCGTCGCCTGTTTCAGATAGGTAGTCACGGCCTTCACCTTCAGCTTTGTAAAATATAGTAGAGTTATTCCGTTCAATATCGATTCCTTTCTCATTGTGTCTGGCAGTCATTTCCCAAACCAATTTGGGAGAAGTCACAACACCATCCACATCGTAAAAACGCGTTTCCATCCCGATGTCGTAGGCGTTTCCCGAAATCGTGTAGATGTTCTCAATCTTTCGTCCACCTTCCATTTCAAGTGTAAAGGTGATTTGATCTGAGTCTTCGCCGCTTATTGTTTTACTCCCTTCGCTTGCGGTGAAAAAGAAATTGGAGCTGTTCAAGTTACCCAGAGAAGGGTAGGTGAATTCATAGCCCATTTTTGCCGTCTCTTCATCAAAGAGAATGAGTGGCATGGAGTCGTATGTAGTATACTTGAGCAAATTGGCCTTTACAGGTACACCACCTTTATTGCTAAAAGTGATTTCCAATAAATCAGTCGTAACGGTTATCTCTTTGCTCGCTCCTTCCGAAGCTGCTGCCAAAACACCATAGCGGGCTTTTAGCTCGGCTCCCACTTCTGCTTTACTTGCAGAATCCAGAACTACCGTGTCGTTTACTATTTCATTTTCTATAAATGTCGAGGCCTCTGCTTCGTTCACTGCATCTTCTTCTGCTTGAAGCGCCGCTACACTATCAATGGCTCTTTGTTGAGCTGCTATTTCCTCATCACTCGGTTTAGTAAACAGGGAGTAGCCTACCAACAAGATAGCGATCAATACCAATCCGATTACGGAATTCTTATCCATTCAAAATAATTTAAGGCGACAAAGATAACCCCTTAAGCGGAGGTGACAAGAGAAAGAAAGTTAAGGGCTTAAAGGATTTATGCTTTCGCCAAAATCTTCTTTGATTCTACTGCAGCTTTTACAAAGCCTACAAAGAGTGGGTGCGGCTCGGCAACGGTACTCTTGTATTCGGGGTGAAACTGTACACCAACAAACCATGGATGCTCGGGTATCTCCACAATTTCTGCCAATCCACTCTCCGGATTTATTCCTGAAGCAATCATTCCGTTCGCTTCAAAATCTCCGAGATACTTATTGTTAAATTCATATCTATGTCTGTGACGCTCTGATATGAGTTCTTTACCATAAATCATGTGAGCCTTTGAGCCTGCCTTTAGTTTACATTCATAAGCTCCCAGGCGCATGGTGCCCCCTTTCGTGTCGAGGTCTTTTTGCTCATCCATTATATCGATAACGGGATCGCTGGCATTCTCATTGATTTCTGTTGTATGTGCGTTCTTAAGACCAAGAACGTTTCTGGCGAACTCGATCACCGCACATTGCATTCCAAGGCAAATCCCTAAGAACGGTAGGCCGTTTTCACGTGCATATCGAATGGCTTCAATTTTACCATCTATTCCTCGTTCACCAAATCCCGGTGCTACCAAAAGGCCTTGCAGCCCTGAAAGCTGATTTACCACGTTATCTGTGGTGATGTCTTCGCTGTGAAGCCAAACCAGCTCCACTTTCGCACCGTTTTCAGCGCCTGCGTGTATAAAGGATTCAACGATGGACTTGTAGGCATCTTTAAGCTCGATGTACTTTCCTACCAGTCCGATCTTAACTGAGTTTTTCGGATTCTTGTGTTGTTTTAAGAAGCGTCTCCAATGGGTGAGATCAGCACCTTTGGGGTCGGTTGAAAGTCCCAATTTTTCCATTACCACCCGGTCGAGTTCTTCTTCTTCCATTAGAATTGGAACGTCGTATATGGTCTTGGCATCAATGGATTCTATAACGGCATTAGGGTTTACGTTGCAGAACTGGGCAATCTTTTGACGTAAATCATCAGTCAATTCGTGTTCAGTTCTACAAACGAGAATGTCAGGTTGTACTCCGAGCTCTAAAAGGGCTTTAACACTGTGTTGCGTAGGTTTTGTTTTTAGCTCTCCAGCTGCCGCCAAATAGGGGACAAGAGTCAGGTGAACCACTACACAATCATTTCCCATTTGCCACTTGAGTTGTCTAACAGCCTCCACGTAGGGAAGGGATTCAATATCTCCGACTGTCCCGCCTATCTCAGTGATTACGAAGTCATAGTCATTCTCGTTTCCGAGAATCTGAATGCAGCGCTTAATTTCATCAGTAATGTGAGGGATAACCTGAACGGTCTTGCCCAAGAAGTCTCCTCTTCTTTCACGGTTGATCACGTTTTGGTAAATTCTACCTGTTGTGATGTTGTTTGCCTGAGAAGTATTGGTGTTCAAAAATCGTTCGTAATGTCCGAGGTCAAGATCTGTCTCAGCGCCGTCCTCCGTTACAAAACACTCTCCATGTTCGTATGGATTTAAGGTTCCCGGGTCAATGTTGATGTAGGGGTCGAGTTTTTGAATGGTAACGGAATAGCCTCTACCCTGAAGCAGCTTAGCCAAAGAGGCCGAAATAATTCCTTTCCCTAAAGATGAAGTAACCCCGCCAGTTACAAAGATGTATTTGGTCTTTTGACCCATGATCGCCGTGATTTATTAAGTGTAACTACGGGAAACAAAAGTAATATAATTGAGCAGGTCTCAAGGGGTAGATTCCGCTCAATTTCAAAAACTTTTACGAGGCAGGGGGCAATACTATTCCTGGTTTGAATCTTTAGAAAGAGTATAGAACTCCGAAACTAGGTAGAATCGGAAGCTGGTTCACTCGCTCACCTGTCACACGATCTACGAAGAAAATATTTTCACGATCGTAGGTATTCGTAACGCTGAAGCTCGTTTCCAAAGACGAATTCTCAGAAAACTTGAATGTTTTTTTCAACGTAAGATCCAGTCTGTGGTAATCTGGTAGTCTACCTTCATTCAAGCCTGCGTATTGAATTTGAGCTTCGTCACTGTTGGTCTGGGTGATATCAGTGTTCAATCCGTTCACCAAATTCTCTTGTAAGTAGAAACCTTGGTTTTGTGTGAATGGAAATCCACTTCCATAGTTCCATCTTCCATTAACTTCCCAATCGAGTCCTTTTCCGAATCGGTAAGAAGCTACCAGGTTGACATTGTAATTTCTGTCAAAAACAGGGTCGTAGGATCGCACTCCGTCCCATCTGTCCACGTTGGCTGCTGAGAATACTGTCCAGATGTAGACTTTTCGGCTTTCGTAGCCTACAGTTAAGTCCAATCCCACGGCAGTTCCTGTTTCTACAATAAAATCGTTTTTCAGGATATCCGGCACTGTAGGGTCTTGTGTTCGACTGCTGTAAATTTTGTTTCTGTTGATATTCGTAAGCTGAGTAAAGTCTTTGAAGTAACCTTCCAGATTGACGGAAATACGATCGGTTACATCGTACTCAATACCTGCGATGTAGTGAATGGCTGTTTGCAATGGATTTTTAACTTCTCTGGTACTTCCATCTTCCAAAGTGATCTCATCCTGAAGATCTTCAGGCCCTACTAAGAAACCGTAAAAAAGGTTGACTACATCACGGTCTGAGTTTGCCGAAATGATGTTTTGGGAAAACATTCCGAAGGCTGCTTTCAGTCGCAGATTTTCAGTCAGATTGTATTTTACTCCAAGTCTTGGCTCTGGTCTGAGAGTCCGAATAGAGGCATAATATTGCAACCTGAATCCTCCATCGAGGATTAAGTTGTTGATTTTCTTCTTATAAGTTACGTAACCCGCCAGTTCCGTGTTATTGTCGTTCTGCTCGATTCTTTGTCCCAAAGGATTAAAGAAGGAGAGTTCCGTCCCAAACCCTGAGATATCTATTCCGTATTTCAATGCGTCATCACCGAAGAAATACTTGAAATCGAGGAATAAGTTAAAGCTGTTGACCGCGCTGGTTCTCGGCTGGAGGAGTACTTCCTCTGTACCTTCTGAAATAGGGTTACTAGGCCCTGCGCTCTCCTCCAAGGTGATTTCATAACTACTGAAATTAAGCCCACCCTCCAATAAAGCGGCCGTAGAACTTGGCACCAATATAAAGTCAGCCCCTCCACCAAATGAGTTCCAGTTCAGGTTGCTGGTTTCCTGAAATTGCACTTCATCATTAAAGCTGAAACCGAATAAGTTGAATTTACTCCCATTGGCGGTATTAAAAGAGACCTTTCCGTAAAGGTCGGTGAAACTAAAAGGTAGCCCATCTTCATCGATGTAGCCGTACAGCAACTTAGAAGACTCATCCAAATAGGAGTGTTTTGCCGAAAGCAAAAAAGAAGAAGAAGACTTCCCATCATTGGTTTGCTTTTTAAGCGGCCCTTCAAAGAGTGCGTTGGCTGCAAATGTGCTAAAACCTACTTTTCCCGAATACCTTCTTTTGTTACCATCGCGGGTAGTTATGTCCATAATGGACGAAATTCTACCACCGTATTCTGCACCGAATCCACCAGTGTAGATATCGGCATTCTTGATTACCTCCGTATCAAAAACCGAAAAAAGCCCGATACTGTGGAAGGGGTTAAAAATTGTGGCGCCATCTAATAAAACTTTGTTCTGAATTGGCGATCCACCACGTATATAAAGCTGCCCTCCTTGGTCTCCGGTGAAGATGACACCAGGCAGCACTTGTAAGTACTGGGCTAAATCAGCCGTAGCACCAATAGTCGGAATCTGCTTGATTTGCTTTGGAGTAGCTTTCGTAACCGACATGGTGACGTTAGTTTGTCGTTCTTGCTTTTCAGCAGAAATTTCTACCGCTTGCATCTGAACACTGGATTTGGCTAAGAAAAGCTTCTGGGTCAAAATGTCTCCTGCTGTGACTCCTATTTTTTTTGAAAGTGTGTCATAACCCAAATAGGTAACCATGAGAGTGTACTGTCCTTCAGGAATTTGGGTGATGGAAAAATATCCATTTACATCCGTCGCAGCCCCTAACGATGTGCCTTTGAGGTAAACGTTGGTGAATATCACCGCCTCACCTGATTCTTCTTCATACACAAATCCACGGACCGTTCCGTTCTGTGCTTGAGCGAAGAGAGAAACAAAGGCAAAAATCAGTAGAAGAGAAAATCTGGTGGGATTCAACATTCGGGTGGTTTTTCTTAAAGTCGGCAAATGTAAACAATGTAAGCCTTGATCACAGTCAGGCAAGAAGTCAGAAATAGTCAGTGTTGGATTCCAAGGTTAAAAGCTTCAGTTAGACCCTCAAAATTCTGGAGACCATCTCATTCATAAGTTCCTTATGACGAGCTGTTGAATTTCCAAGACCTTTCATTTTGAGGTCAATGTCATGAAGGATTTCCATCACCTTCATCAGCTTGACTCTGGGGTAATTTACAGCAGCTTGCCTGTAATCTTTCACAAAGTATGGGTTTACGCCCATGGCTCTTGCCAGTTTTTGTGGATCGGCATGATTTTCGGCTCTATGGTAGCGAATGAGTTGAGTAAAGTACCTATAAAGACCATAAGTTACCGGAATCAAATGGTGTTCTTTCTCATTATTGGCAAAGTAATTTGCAATGTAAATCGCCCGAGCATTGTCTCTAAAACCAATTGCCTTTTGCAATTCGAAAATATTGAAATCCTTACTAATCCCTATGTGCTCCTGAATCAAGTCGGGCGTTATTTTTTCTCCACTTGCAACCAATTTAAGTCTTTGCAATGCTTTGTCGAGACTGATTAAATCTGCTCCAATATGTTCGCTGAGCAGCACAATCGCTCTAGGATCAATATCTAATTTCAGCAGCTTGCAATGATCATTGAGCCAAGATGAAACTTGGTCATCACGAAGTTTGGAGCTATTCATATAGGTTCCCTTGCTCTTGATGAGTTTGGTCATGCTATTTCGACCATCAAGTTTTTTTTCTTTGTAGCTAATGGCCAATATCGTGGTAGGGACGGGATTTTCCAAAAGAGTTTGAAGCGCCGATAAATCCTTCCAATTCTGAGCTTCCTTTACAATGACTACTTGATATTCTGCCATCATTGGAAATCTCTTTACAACAGGAATCAAATCCTCGGGAGAAATATCTCTTCCATAAAATACCGATTGATTGAACTCCCGCTCACCTTCATCCAAAACGTTGTTTTGGATGAAGTCAATCAATTTGTCGATATAAAATGACTCGTCACCATCGAAAAAGTAAAAAGGCGAATATTCCTTTTTACGCAGTGAAGTCATTATTTGGCTAAAGCTCATTTAGAATTTCAAGTGTTTTACGGCACGTCCTTCAGTTGCAATTTCCTTCATGGCACCTATACCGAGTTTTACGTGAGTGTCCACAAATGATTTACTCACCTTCAGGTCGCTGGCAGTGGTTTTAACCCCTTCGGGTACCATTGGTTGATCGGTAACTAAAAGAAAAGCACCTGTCGGAATTTTATTGGAAAATCCTGCCACAAAAATAGTTGCTGTTTCCATGTCAATGGCCATGCAGCGCGTTTTTCTCAGATACTTTTTAAACTTGTCATCGTGCTCCCACACTCGACGGTTTGTAGTATAGACAGTTCCGGTCCAGTAGTCGTGGCCCATATCTCTGATGGTGGATGAAATAGCTCGTTGGAGCATAAATGAAGGGAGTGCAGGTACTTCTTTCGGGAGGTAATCGTGGCTGGTTCCCTCACCGCGAATTGCTGCAATGGGCAAGATAAAATCACCCACGGCATTTTTTTTCTTCAACCCTCCGCATTTTCCCAGAAAGAGAACTGCCTTTGGCTTGATGGCACTTAACAGATCCATGATGGTGGCGGCGTTCGCGCTTCCCATTCCGAAATTGATAATGCTAAGGTTGGCACTATGGGCACTGGGCATAGCTTTGTCCTTTCCCTGAACTTCAACTCCTTGAATTTCAGCAAAACGATCCACGTAATCGTTAAAGTTGGTGAGGAGAATGTACTCGCGAAAATCTTCCAAAGCTACCCCGGTATAACGGGGTAGCCAATTGTCTACTATTTCTTTTTTAGTTTTCATGCTATGTTTGTTTGATGCAACCGCTCAATCTTCCGCCCTATCCTTTTCAAATATTTAAGGAGGGCGAAAAGTATAAAATCCTAGACCCGATCCGAAAGAAAAGGCTGGTATTAACACCCGAAGAATGGGTGAGGCAGCATATAGTTATGTATTTGATTAAAGAGAAAAGTTTTCCTTCAGGGTTATTAAAGATGGAAACAGGAATTAAACATAACCAACGATTCGGGCGAACGGACGCACTATTCTTAAATCGGGACGGAAACCCGCTGGTGCTCATTGAGTGCAAGGCGCCAGACGTCAAAATCAATGCGGAAACCTTCCATCAAGTGGCGCGTTACAATAGTGCTATCGAGTCGCCTTATGTGATTATGACCAACGGATTGGAGCATATGGTTATTCACTTAGCGATCCAAGAAAGACGAATCTTGTCTTTGACGGATTTACCTGACTATAAATACCTTTAAACTAAATTGACTGATTCCATGAAATATTTTGTACTTCCTTTTCTGCTTCTAGGATTGGCGCTTCACGCGCAAAACCGAGAGAACTTTAATATTGAATTGAGATCTGCACTTAAAACGATGGATCCTTCAAAAGAATTACATCTCTATGTTCGAGGTGATCTCGGCGAAATTACATCCTACATTCGAGAGAATGGCGGAGTAATTAAAGGAGTTGTTGGAAATATCGCTTCAGTGAGAATTCCTGCCGGAAATATGGAAGCACTCCGCACCGCGGAGTACATTGATTTCATTGAATTCTCATTGTCGAAGCCACAAATGCTGGCTGATGTGATGATTACCAATAACAATATCCACCCCATACATGCAGGTGCAGAACCCCTGCCACAGGCCTATTTGGGAGAGGATGTTATTATAGGAATGATTGACTCGGGAATTGAGTTGGATCATCCCGACTTTCAAAATGAAGATGGAACTACCAGAGTCATATCCCTATGGGATCATACACAGGATGAGGTAGATCCCTTCAGAGTTCCTGAACCATATGGCTATGGACAGGAATGGAATGCAGAAGACATAAACGAAGACATTGATGGTCACGACGATCAATCTCAATGGTTTGGACATGGTTCTACGGTGACAGGTGTGGCTACGGGTAACGCGAATGCCACCGGCAACTTTATTGGAGTCGCACCCCTTGCAGATATTATTGTTGTTTCTTCAGATTTTTCCAGAGAAAATTGGAAGTCCTCCATTGCAGATGCGGTCGCTTTCATCTTCAATAAGGCCGATGAATTTGGTAAACCAGTCGTGATAAACGCAAGCTTGGGTGACTACTACGGATCTCACGACGGATTGGATGGAGCCGCATTGTTTATCGATGAGCTTTTGGAAGAGCAATCGGGAAGGGTGATGGTATCAGCAGCAGGAAATAGCAACAATTTTGCGCCATATCACTTGGCCTATGAGGTGCCCGAGAATGACACGGCTTTCACTTGGTTTTCTTACAATACTTCTTCCGTAATCGGTGAGCCTGCAGTTTTCTTTGAACTCTGGGCTGATTCGGAAGACTTTGGCGAAACCTTTTACACCATAGGTGCTGATTTGGCTGAGCCTTCCTATTCTTTTGAGGGGTATGCCCAGTGGAGAACCGTTGAAGCCAATCTTGATCAGCTCATAACTGACACTATTTTTCAAAACGGCAATATTCTGGGAATAGTAGATACTTGGTGCGGTCAACGTGGAGATCAGTACTTGGTTCAAGTAGCGGTAAGAGAAGCTTTCAGCGATCAATACAAATGGAGGTTTGCGACGACGGGAGGTGGGACTTTCGATGTCTGGAGTTATGCTCCTTTCGGAACATCTGAAATTGAAAGTCAAGATTTGCCCAATCAAGGTGAGTATCCCGACATGGTCAATTATCAATTGCCCGATAAGTTCAAGACCACTGTAGACTCTTGGACCTGTTCGGAAAAAGTAATAACCGTTGCTAACTACACCAATCGAAACGAATACGTAAATGTTTTGGGGGAAATCACTTTTATCCCGGACATTGTGCCCCTCGATATCGCTGTGAACTCTAGTCAGGGCCCTACGAGAGATAATCGGCAAAAGCCTGATATTACTGCTTCAGGTGATTTTACTTTGTCGGCTGGGCGCTTGGCCAACTTGGCTTCATTGATAGCCAATAATCCCGATAGAGTGGCGGAAGGCGGATGGCATTACCGCAATGGCGGAACTTCAATGGCATCGCCGGTGGTGGCAGGTATTTCGGCGCTTTACCTCGATCGTGACCCTGATGCAAATTATGAAACCATAAAAACTGCCATTATCGAAAACGCTTTGGCTGATGAGTTTACAGGCGAACTTCCCAATTTGCGTTGGGGCTTCGGGAAACTAAATGGCTTTGCCACGTTAACGGTGCCTTTTGGTGTGACTTCATCTGAGTTTGTCGCTGCAAACGGAACAATAAAGATCTACCCCAATCCCACCAGAGGTGATTTGAACATTGTAAATGATAAGGGTAATCTTGTCTCCTTAAATCTTTACGACCTCTCAGGAAGGCTGGTTAAGTCTATCAATCTGAATGGAAGTGCAGGAGGAACAATCAATATTTCTCTCCAAGATATCGCCGATGGAGTTTACATTGTGCAAGCACTCCAAGATAACGGTCAATTGCTTTCGTCTAAATTGATGATTGAAAAGTAATTCTTTAGATTTGCGCCCTTCCTAAAAGTAAAGAATGGATTTGTCTCAAATATTGTCAATCGCGGGAAAACCCGGCCTCTTCAAGATTTTAAACCAGTCACGTGGTGGCGTAGTGGTTACTTCGCTAAACGATGGAAAGAAGATGGTTATCGGTCAAACGCAACGCGTGAGTACCTTGAGTGATATTTCCATTTATACTCTCGAAGGCGATGAGCCGTTGGCCAATATCTTTGAGAAGATGAAGAAACAGTCGGGTGGAAAAGAAGTCGAAGTAGAGTTTAAAGACCCGGATGCTTTGCGCGAATATTTCTTCAGAATTTTTCCGGAGCACGATGAAGACCGAGTCTATCCTTCAGATATCAAGAAGATGATCAAGTGGTTTAATCTTCTTTTAGAGAAGGGACTTCTTGATTCTGTTGAGGGAGAAAAAGAAGAAGAGACTGCATCAGAGGAAGTTGAGGCGAAAGAGGAAGCTCCCAAAGCTGAGGCGAATAAAGCTGCAGATAAACCAAAGGCTGAAAAGAAGCCCAAAGCGAAACCTGCGAAAAAGGAGAAAGAAGAGTAGACCAGCTCAAATAATATTTACTTCCCTCTCCAGCTCAACTCCGAATTTCTTTTTAACATCTTCGAGTATTTCCGTTGAGAGATCATAAATCTCTTTTCCTGTAGCACCTCCGTGATTTACGAGAACCAAAGCCTGTTTGGCGTGAACGCCGTAGTTTTCGCGAAGAAATCCCTTCCAACCTGATTTTTCGATTAACCAGCCGGCAGCCAATTTGAACTTCCCTTCAGCAGAAGGGTAAAAAGGCATCGAAGGATTTTGTTCTACGAGTCTTTGATATACCGCCTCGGTCACGATAGGATTCTTGAAAAAACTGCCGGCGTTGCCGATCACTTTCGGATCAGGCAGCTTCGAACTGCGAATGTTGATCACTGCTTGGCTCACATCTGCAATGTTCGGCTCGTGTATTCCTAACGAGTTCAATTCGCCCTGAATGGCTCCATATGAGGTGTTGAGTTGAGGTTGTTTGAATAAGCGAAAGGTTACAGAAACAATAATGTACTTGTTCTTGAGTCGCCTTTTGAAAACGCTTTCGCGGTAACCGAATTGACAAGCTTCGGCATCGAACTTTTCTGTTTTGAGCGTTTCCAAATTGAAAGCCTCCAATTCGTGAAAGCGGTCTTTTACTTCTACGCCGTAAGCGCCTATGTTTTGCATTGGGCTGGCGCCAACATTACCGGGAATTAGCGAAAGATTTTCCAATCCTGCCCAACCATTTTCTATGCAGTGCATGACGAATTCATGCCAATTTTCGCCTGCTCCTGAGTTGACGTAGAAGTGCTTATCATCTTCATTCACTAGCTCTATTCCGGGCACTTCGTTTTTCAAAACCAATCCATCAAAATCCGAGGTAAGCAAGAGATTGCTTCCTCCGCCCAAGATGAGGAGGGGCATCGCTTTGAGCTCTTCATTCTTGAAGATTTCCTTCAAATCTGCAGATGAAGAGAAGCGAACCATCTTGGCTGCTTTGACCTCAATTCCAAATGTGTTGTACGCTTTGAGCGAAGCATTTTCCAAAATCTCCATAGGACAAGTTTGGCACAAAACTAAACTGAAATCCGGTTCGGGCGACTTCACTACTTTTGGCAATCGTGAAAAAGAGAATAATCGTATCCGTTAGCAATGATCTGGCCACCGACCAACGGGTGCGCAAGCAATGTGAAGAGCTTTGGAAAGCGGGCTACGACATTTTGCTCCTGGGCAGACTTTTGCCAGGCAGTCCCTATTTCGAGCGGCCGTATAAAACACAACGGGTGAAACTCCCCTTCAATAAGGGAGCACTCTTTTATGCTTCTCTGAATATTTATCTCTTTTTCAAGATTCTTTTTTCTCGGGCGGATATCCTTTGGGCCAATGATTTGGATACACTTCCGGCCAATTGGCTGGTATCATTGATGAAAGGTAAGCGCCTCGTCTACGATTCGCATGAGTATTTCACAGAAGTGCCCGAAATTCAGCACAAACCAAGAGTGAAAAGTTTGTGGAAGTTTTTTGAGAAAAAGTGTATTCGTCGTACTGATTTGGTAATCACCGTGAGCCCGTCTATTGCAGATTTACTGAAGAAGACCTACCAACTCGACGAAGTACTGATTGTGCGCAATGTACCCTTGGGGTCAACAAAGTTGCCAAAAGCAACTAAAACGGATCTTGGTCTTGATGAAAATCGATTTCTACTCTTGCTGCAAGGCGGCGGTATCAACGTGAATCGGGGAGGAGAGGAGCTGGTGGAAGCCATGCGCCATATCGAAAAGGCCGACTTGGTCATTGTAGGCGGCGGCGATGCCATGCCCGAATTGAAAAGAATATCCGCAGAATTTGAGCTTAGGGACAAAGTCTGTTTCCTGCCCAGAATGCCTTACGAGGCCATGATGCGCTATACTTCTGCCGCCGATTTAGGGTTTTCCTTAGATAAAGATGGAAATCTGAACTATCGATTTAGCTTGCCCAATAAAGTATTCGATTATGCTATGGCGGGCTTACCTATGATCACTTCAGATCTTCCTGAGGTAGCCGCCTTCGTCCGAAGGAACGAAATTGGTGTGGTTCTCACTGAAGTGACGCCGCAAAAGATTGCTTTACAGGTGAATATGTTGGTGGAAAATCCGGTTGAGTTGAGTAGATTAAAATTGAATGCATCTAAGATGTCTGCTGAGTTATCTTGGGAGAATGAATTTGCTCCTGTGTTGACTAAAATCAAAACAAACAATGCCTGAGGGAATCCATATCGTTTCATTCGACGTTCCTTTCCCGCCCGATTATGGCGGGGTTATAGATGTATACTACAAGGCAAAAGCTTTGGCCGATCTTGGAATCAAAGTGAAGCTTCACTGCTTTGCTTACGGTCGAAGCAAGCAGTCTGCCGTGGCGAAAGATTTTGATGAAGTGATATACTATGAGCGCAAACTTAGCGCAGGAGCAATGCTTTCTAAAACTCCTTTTATCGTGAAGACCAGGAAGAGTCAAGAGCTTCTCGATAATCTACTCAAAAACGATTGGCCAATCTTGTTTGAAGGTCTGCATACGTGTGCTTGGTTGGATCATCCAAAGCTGAAAGATCGATTCAAAATCGTGAGAACACACAATATTGAGCACGACTATTATGCGCGATTGGGACGATCAGAAAAAAGTGTTTTTCGAAAGCAGTATTTCAAGGCGGAAGCCAAGAAACTTCGAGCATTTGAGAAAGTGCTGACTAAAAACCAAAAAATACTTGCCATCAGTCAAGGTGATCAGGCTTATTTTGAGAAAAAATACGGGAAGACAGATTTAATTTATCCCTTTCATCCCGAGTTTGTGATGCCTCGAAAGGGCAAAGGCGATTATGCTTTTTATCACGGTAAGCTTGAAGTATCAGAGAATCAGGAAGCGCTTGATTTTTTGGTGAACAAAGTTTTCTCGCAGTCAAAGATTCCCTTGGTGGTAGCGGGAAAAGGGAGCGAAAAGGACGTTGCGCCATTTCGTAACTCAGGTGCAAATGTCACCTACCACCTCAATCCAAATGCTAAAGAAATGAAGAGTCTTTCGCAGGAAGCAGGTGTTCATGTTTTGCCCACATTCCAGACTACCGGATTCAAATTGAAATTACTGTACTCACTTCAAAATGAGGTAGAAGTCATTGTGAATGAAGCGATGGTAAAGAATACAGGTTTGGAAAATTTAGTCACGAAAGTGAAAACCCCCGAGCAGTTTAGAAAAGCGATTAAGAAAGCATTAATAAGCCCGCTATCTGAAACGAAAATCAAAAAGAGGAAGGAATTATTAGAGCTTCATTATTCCAATTCTCAGCAAGCGAAAAGAATTATAGACTTGCTTGACTGACCTTTTCTTCGGTTACCGAATTCCCTTCACAACGAATCACTCGCGAAGAGAATTTCTTCATGTGCACATAGTCGTGAGTGGCCATTAAGACTGCTCTTCCCGATTTTGAAATCGTGTTGAGCAAATTCAAAATCTCTTCAGTGGTGTTGGGATCTAGATTTCCCGTGGGTTCGTCGGCCAGAATTAGGTCGGGATCATTGAGCAAAGCTCGAGCAATGGCTACTCTTTGCTGCTCACCACCTGAAAGTTCGTGTGGCATTTTGTAGCCTTTATTTCCCAGGCCTACCTTCTCGAGCACTTCTTGCATACGTTCGCTCATCTCCATTTTGTTCTTCCATCCGGTGGCTTTCAAGACAAAAAGCAGATTATCATTGACAGAGCGATCTGTTAAAAGTTCAAAATCTTGAAAAACGATTCCCAGCTTTCGTCGGAGATATGGTACCTGAGATCGCTTCATTTTTTTCAAATCAAACTCACCGACAAATCCCTCGCCTTCTGTTAAGGGCAAAGCACCGTAAAGGGTCTTGAGCAAGCTGCTTTTACCCGTTCCCGTTTTTCCGATAAGGTACACGAAGTCCCCCTTGTCCAGCTGAATGTTGACATCAGAAAGCACGAGGTGGTCGCCTTGAAATATTTTGGCATCCTTTATTTCGACGATGGTATCTAAGGCCATGGAGATGAATTTTGGGTAAAGCTATAATAATTTGGCGTGTCGATTGGCGTTAAAGCTGCTATTCAATGTTAGATTTTCTCGGCTATTCTTCACATTTCCGAGTTCAAAACTTTAGATCGCAAACCCTCATAAACCCTGCTATACGACGTTACCTTTACTTGTTCTAAACTGACTATTCCATTATGCCAAAGGTGTCGCCGGCAAGAAGTCTGCTATTCGTTTTTATGAGCCTCTTTCTGGGCTCTTCTTTTGCTCAACAAACCGAGAAATACCGTTCTGACTTGCTGCCTTATTACGAGGCATTAGCTTTGATGGAGCGCAGTCACTACGAGCCTGCGCGCAAGGGTTTTGAGGATTTTCTCGGTTCTGATGAAGTTGATCATGGTGAATTCAAAGTCAACGCGTTATACTACCGTGCAAAATCTGCCATGCAGCTCTTCCACAAGGATGCCGAATTTTTTATGGAGGAGTTTGTTCTCGGTCACCCGGAGAGTATTTGGTACCAAACGGCAGTGCTCGATTTGGGTCGATACAATTTTAACCGCCGCGATTACGACGATGCTATACGTTGGTTGAAGGAATTGGATCAGCGCGATCTTGATGCCACCACTGCCGAAGAGGTTGAGTTTAAAATTGGCTTCGCGGCTTTCGAATTGGAAGATTACGAGCAAGCCAAGAAGTCTTTTTACAGGTTGAAGGATAGCGAGAGTGTTTATGCGGGTCCTACCAATTACTACTACGGACACATTGCTTACACGGAGGGGAATTACCAAACCGCTCTTGAGTCATTTAAGAAGGCAGAATCTGATGAAAATTTCGCGAAGGTGGTTCCTTACTACGTCGCTCAGATTTACCACTACCAGGAAAAGTACGATGAGCTTATAGAATACGCTACACCACTTCTGGAGCAGGATGATGTTCAGCGAGGTGAGGAGATGGCATTGCTGGTTGGGAATGCCTATTACTCGAAAGAGCAATATGCAGAAGCGGTTCCATTTCTGGAAAAGTATATGGCTTCAACATACAATCCCGCTCCTGAGGATTCTTACCGTATGGGTTATTCTTATTACCGAACGGGTGATTTCGAAAAAGCCATCGATTACTTCACGAAGGCTTCTAAAGAAGACAATGCCTTGGGTCAGATTGCGACATACCAATTGGCAGACTCTTACCTCCAATTAGATCAGAAGAAATACGCGCAAAACGCGTTCAAGCTGGCTTCCAAGAAATTTTATGACCCTGAAGTGACAGAAGATGCACTCTTCAATTATGCTAAATTGGCCTACGAGTTGAGCTACGATCCATTTCACGAAGCAATTATTGCTTTCGAGCAGTATTTGGAGACCTATCCCAATTCAGATCGGAAAGACGAGGCTTTTGAGTTTTTGCTCAAGGTACACTTGGCCACTAAGAATTACTCTGCTGCCCTTGACGCATTGGACAAGATCAAAACGCTCGACCCAATTCAAAAAGAGCATTATCAACTCTCTGCTTACAATCTAGGTGTGGAGAATATGAACAAGAAAAACCACGAGGAAGCACTGAAGTACTTTGCCATGTCAAAGAAGTTCAATGTGAATCCGCAAGTGAGTGCATTGGCCGAATATTGGAAAGGAGATATCGCTTACCGCGAATCGGAGTACGACGATGCCATTGCGGCTTACCGAACGTTTCTAAACAATCCATCAGCTTATGGTACGGAATATTACAACTTGGCCAATTACAACATCGGTTACTGCGCCTTCAAAAGCGGAGATTACGATGTTTCACTTGTGGCCTTTCGTAAATATGTGTCTGCATCGGGTATCGACGATAAGCGAAAGAATGATGCCTACTTGCGAATCGGAGACTTGCACTTGGTCAACAAAAACTACAAAGAGGCGATTGAGAGTTATGACTTGGCTGTAGGTGCTAAAGAGGTCAATGTTGATTACGCACTCTTTCAGCAGGCTATGGCAGAAGGCTACGCCGATAATTTTGACGGAAAGACTCAGAAGCTAAGAGAGTTATTGACGTCTTTTCCTCAGACCAGCTTAGCATCTGTGGCAAATTTTGAGCTTGGTACAGCTTACTTTATGCAGGATAAGCTGAATCCGGCATTGGATGCCTTTAATACGGTCGTTGAGGATTATGCTCAGTCGCCATACCGCAAGCGGGCCTTGCTGCAACGAGGTTTGGTACAGTACCGCCTTGGTAAGTACGATGATGCCATCGCGACCTATGAAGAAGTCGTAGCAGATTACGGAGTTGACTCAGAATCGCAGGAGGCAATTGCCACTTTAAAAAATATTTATCTTGATTTGGGCCGAATCGATGACTTTACCGCTTGGCTTGATGAAGTTCCGGATTACGAAGTTTCACCGATGGAAATCGACAGCCTGACATACCAAGCTGCAGAAAACCTTGTGGCCGATGGTGATTGTGATCAAGCGATTACCTCTTTTGAAAAGTACCTGATTAAATTCCCCAAAGGCCTTTTTGCAACGAACTCAAATTACTATTTGGCCGATTGTTCTTACCGTAAAAATGATTACTCCAAAGCTCTCAGCGGTTTTGAATACGTGGTGCAGCAGCCGGTAGGTCAGTTTACGGAGCCATCTCTCTTGGGTGCAGCAAATATTCGCTTTAAGCAAAATGACTACGAAGAGGCTCTGGGCCACTTCCGAGCCTTGGAAGGTGTTGCTGAATTTTCGGTGAATGTGTTGAGGGCGCAAACCGGTCAGATGCGAACGAACTATCAGCTTGGTAATTATGAAGATGCGGTGGTAGCTATCGAGAAAGTTCTCAGCAATGAAAATGTGACGAATGAACTAAAAGTAGAGGCCAGGTTAAACCGTGCGAGAATCAACTTTACCGAAAGAAAGTACGATGAGGCAGAGCCCGATTACCAGTGGCTGGCGGCCAAGAAAGCTACGGAAGCAGGAGCTGAATCCAAGTTCCGCTTGGCGCAAATAGCATACACCCGCGAAGAATTGGACAAGGCAGAAGCGATGGTTTTTGAATTGATAAAGGAGTTCCCTGCTTCAGATTACTGGAAAGTGAAATCGTTTATTCTCCTGGCAGATGTGTATGCAGCGCGCGACGATTTCTTTCAGGCAAAAGCTACGCTGCAGAGCGTGATTGACAACGTCACTACTCCGGCGCTGGTCAAAGAAGCTGAGGCTAAGTTGGACTTGATCCTTCAAAAGGAAAATGAATTTATCTCGGCTGGTGATACGATTGCTGCTCCAGATACTCTGGATTACGAAGACGAGTACCGCGAACTAATCAAAGAAGATTGATGAAAGCCATGAAACGACCTATCTTAACTTTCTTTTTTGCTTTTGGTGTGGCCATCGCTTTGCATGCGCAAGATGGAGGAGAGTTTGATCAAACTCAAGTCATTACGGGAGACCGAACACTCACTGTTCAGAAAGCATTTAA
This sequence comes from Cryomorphaceae bacterium 1068, assembly GCA_027214385.1. Classification (NCBI taxonomy): domain Bacteria; kingdom Pseudomonadati; phylum Bacteroidota; class Flavobacteriia; order Flavobacteriales; family Cryomorphaceae; species Cryomorphaceae bacterium 1068. The sequence goes on from JAPVXR010000008.1 coordinate 107,590, forward strand.
AATTTCTGAAGCGGCGACACCGAAGGATATTGAGGTGAAGCCGGGAAAGTTGTCTTATCAGATGATTCCGAAAAGACCTGCGCTCACAGTAGAAGTAGACACTATAGAACCTGCAAAGGTGAAAGTGCGCGAACCGCTGGAGAAACTCTACAAAGGTTATGTTAAAGGTGGAGTGGGGACTTTTGCCACTCCTTACCTCGAGGCTTATTATGCCTCAGATCGAGATCGCGATCTTTCTTATGGCGCCCATCTCAGACACCTCTCGCACAATGATGGGGTTAATCGTCCGGTGGGATTTAGCGGGATGAGCCAAAATGCTATCGACGTTTGGGGAAAGAAAATTTTCAAAAAGCACAGTTTTCAGGCCGATCTGGGCTATCAATTGAATACTTGGCACTACTATGGTTTCGATCCACAGGATGCCGATATCGACAGAGACGATTACCGACAGCGATTCAATCTCTTCGATTTGAATACAGGCTGGAGAAGCTACTACCGTGACTCTTCTAAGGTGAATCATGACATCGGCTTGGATTTTTACTACCTCGATGACAGCTACGAGTCCAATGAGTTTGGTGTAAACGCCACGGCAGATTTGCATAGCTACCAAGGAGATCAGTTCTACAATCTGGATTTGGGATTTGATCTTATCAGCTATCAGGGCGGAGGTCTACAACCTTTCGTATTCATGGATGACAGCACCACTGTCATTCCGTCGGATGACGAAACCAATGCCATTTTGCATGCTACTCCAAAAGTGATCTTGCGGAGAGACGGGCTGAGAGCGGAGGTAGGTTTGGGTCTTTACGGAAGATTCTCAAACCAAGCGAGATTTCACGCTTTTCCTGATTTGGAATTCAGCTACGCCTTATTCAACAATATTTTTGTGCCATACGCAGGAATTACGGGAAATGTGGAGCGAGTGAGTTACCGAACCCTGACCGAAGAAAATCCATTTGTTCTTTCACAAATCCCATTAGAGAATACCATCAATCGCTACCGTGTATTCGGAGGTTTTCGCGGTAGCGTGAGTAGTCAATTGAGTTTCAATATGGCAGCTTCCTACCAAAAAGGAGATAACACACCGCTTTTTGTAAACGACACCTTGGTGAGTCGTGAGAACCGTTTTTCGGTTATTTATGATGAGGTGAAAACCCTGACCTTTATGGGAGAGGTTACTTACCTCAATGAAGGTCAGTGGGGCGCTACTTTCCGCGGACAGATTTTTAGCTACAGCACAGAGAACGAAGATGAGGCATGGCACTTGCCGAATTTTGAATTCAACTTGGAAGGACATTACAATCTCTACGATAAGTTCATCATTGCTGCTAATATCAACTTCATCGGTAGTCGACAGGTGAAGTCTCTGTGGCCAATTCCCGACCAGACGACAGAAGATGGTGGCTATTGGAAAGTAGACCTGGATCCTTATATCGATTTAGGTCTGTCGGTCGAGTACCGTTATACCACTCGCCTTTCAGCGTTTATCGAGGCCAATAATCTTACGGCCACCAAATACGATATCTACTACCGATTTCCCGCTCAAAGAGCCTTTGTTATGGGCGGGGTGAAGTACTCATTCTAAGCCGATTTTCCATCCTCTTCATTGTCGTTTTTAGTGTTCTGTTGAAAACGCCATTATTTTGTTGATAAACATCAGTATTTACGCGCCTTTCAGAGTGATTTAATGAAAGGAAATGCGTATTTTTGCGTGTAACTTTAATATCTATTAATCAGACGTTTATGACTGAAGATCAGAAAAATAAACCTTCCGAATACGGCGCCGGTAACATTCAGGTACTTGAAGGACTGGAAGCGGTAAGGAAAAGACCTGCGATGTACATTGGAGATGTGGGGACGAAAGGTCTTCACCACTTGGTTTATGAGGTGGTAGATAACTCCATTGATGAAGCCCTGGCAGGATATTGTGATACGATTGATGTAACGATCAATACGGACAATTCCGTAAGCGTGAGGGATAATGGTCGAGGAATTCCGACAGACTTTCACGAAAAGGAAGGTAAATCTGCCTTAGAGGTGGTTATGACTGTTCTCCATGCAGGGGGTAAATTTGACAAAGACACATACAAGGTTTCAGGTGGATTACACGGAGTAGGGGTATCTTGTGTAAACGCACTTTCAGATAAATTGGTTGCTACCGTATACCGTGATGGTAAGATATGGGAGCAGGAGTATAGCGAAGGAAAACCTCAATACGAAGTTCGCCAGATCGGTGATACCAGTGAGAGTGGAACGGAAGTTACTTTCCACCCCGACAACACTATTTTTGAGGTAATCGAATATAGCTACGACACGCTGGCCAATCGTATGCGTGAGCTAGCCTTTTTGAATAAGGGGATTCGTATAGGTTTGAAGGACTTGCGCGAGCTTGATGAAGAGGGAAATCCAAGACAGGAATCTTTTTTCTCGGAAGGTGGTCTTTACGAGTTTGTAGAATTCTTGGATCAGTCGAGAGAGAATCTTATCGCTAAGCCCATTTACATGGAAGGTGAGAAGAATGGAATACCCGTTGAGGTAGCCATGATTTACAACACTTCTTTTAGCGAAAACATTCACGCTTATGTGAACAATATCAATACCTATGAGGGTGGAACTCACCTTCAAGGTTTTCGCCGTGGGTTAACTGCTACTCTTAAAAAGTATGCTGAAGATTCAGGAATGCTGAACAAGTTGAAGTTTGAAATTGCCGGTGATGACTTCCGTGAAGGATTGACTGCTGTTATTTCCGTGAAGGTTCAGGAACCACAGTTTGAGGGTCAGACGAAGACAAAATTGGGTAACCGCGAAGTAAACGCTCCGGTTTCCCAAGCGGTTTCAGAAATGTTGAGCTACTATTTGGAAGAAAATCCTAATGAGGCCAGACAAATCGTAAACAAGGTGATTCTTGCGGCTACAGCTCGTCATGCGGCTCGAAAGGCGCGTGAGATGGTGCAGCGTAAAAATGTGCTCTCTTCAACAGGTCTTCCGGGAAAGTTGAGTGACTGCTCTGATAAAAATCCTGAGAACTGTGAAATCTATCTTGTCGAGGGAGATTCGGCAGGTGGAACGGCCAAGCAGGGTCGTGCACGTGAGTTTCAAGCCATCTTGCCACTTCGAGGGAAAATCCTCAACGTGGAAAAGGCGATGCAACACAAGATTTTCGACAACGAAGAGATTAAGAATATCTATACAGCACTCGGTGTGCGTGTGGGTACGGAAGAAGACAGCAAGGCATTGGATATTTCAAAGTTGCGCTACCACAAGGTGATCATCATGTGTGATGCCGACGTCGATGGTAGCCACATTGAAACATTGATCTTGACCTTCTTTTTCAGACATATGCGCGAGTTGGTAGATGGAGGAAATATCTACATCGCCACTCCACCTCTTTATCAATTGAAGAAAGGAAGTCAGATTCGCTATGCATGGAATGATGCGCAGCGAGATGAATTCGTTGAGGAGATGAAGGGTGCGGCAAAAGACAGTTCAGTAGGAATCCAGCGCTACAAAGGTCTTGGAGAAATGAATGCGGAGCAGCTTTGGGAAACTACCATGAATCCCGAAACGAGAACGCTCCGTCGAGTTGAAATCGACAATGCAGTTGAGTCTGATCGAATCTTCTCCATGTTAATGGGCGATGACGTTCCACCACGGAGAGATTTCATCGAGAAGAATGCGAAATACGCAAACATAGACGTTTAGAAATCCGATAAATAAATGATTGAAAAGCGGTTCCTTAAAGAGCCGCTTTTTTTATTGATTGGGATTGGTTAAAATCAAATCCAAGAATATGGGTAAGTGATCGCTGTACCCACCTTTGTAAGACGGTCCCTGATAAGTCCTGTTTGTGACAGAATTTCCCGCTGCATTTTCTTTGAGAAGCCAAGGAGCATCAAATACCCCTACATGTCCGTAGCCCGTGAAAGTTTTTCCTTCTTGTAAAAGGTTCTCACTTACTATGAATTGATCTAGGACTCCCCATTCGCCGGCAAAGCTATGCGTACCAAATTTGTGTTTAATGGGAAACATGAGATTTACCAAATCACCTTTTTCTACGGTTTCCAAGTTGTTTTTGGTACCCAGACTTTCGGTAAGGCTCAAATCGTCCGGCTCGTCATTCAGATCGCCGGTGATGACGATCAAAGGATTTTTAAAACGGCTCTGTAGGCTATCCACCTTTTGCCGAAGAACGGAAGCCACATAAGCTCTCGAAGGTTCGGAAACAAACTGACCTCCATAACGAGAAGGCCAATGGTTTACAAAAAAGTGTAGCGTATCTCCATTCGGTATAATTCCCTTAACGTAGAGCATATCTCTGGTATTACGGTCGGGATCGAATGGAAATTTTATGCGGAAATATTTGTAAAGAATCGGTTCGAAGCGATCGGGTTGATATAGGCATGCCACGTCAATTCCGCGACTGTCGGGAGAGTCCTCGTGAATGTATTCGTACCCTGCATTTTTCAATGGTGAGAATTTAGTGAGTCCATCCATAGCCCACTTGCTCTCAACCTCGCATATACCCATAAGTTCTACAGGCTGCCATCCGCCCAAGGCCAGAATGGTTCTTCCCAAACCATTTTTCTTCTTGTCATATCTGGCGTATGTGTATCTGTTAGCCCCATCGGGAGTGAAGCTTTCATCACGTGTCAGGCTATCGTCTTCCAGATCAAAAAGATTTTCCAGATTGTAGAAACCAATTCTAAAGACATTGTCCAAGTGATCTTCTCGATCAAAGTCGTTGTAACGGACAAAGGTTTCTTGGCCAACACTCAAGTAGCTCGTGAACAAAAAGAGCGCTATGAGCAAGTGTTTTATCACGATTTGGATAAGCTTTTAGGCTTAGGTCTAAAAATCAAATACAGCCCTGCCACTACGAAAGGAATGCTCAATATTTGTCCCATGTTGATGGGGAGGTCGTTTTCAAATGCTTCTTGGTTTACCTTAACGAACTCGTCTAAGAACCTAAGTGAGAAAAGGATGACCATGAACACGCCAAAAATGAAACCGTTTTGAAGCTTTTGTCTTTTTTCTTTCCAAAGCCAAAAAGTGATACCCATTAGAAAAAGGCAGTATATGGCTTCATAAAGTTGGGCAGGATGCCGTGGATCCTGAGAAAGAAATTCGGGATACGCATTTTCAAAAACGACACCCCAAGGTAAATCTGTTATTGTACCAAGAATCTCTGAATTCATGAGGTTTCCTGTGCGAATGCAGGCCCCCGTAAAACATACCACAATGACTAACCGGTCCATCACCCAAAGGAAATCGAACTTGTATTTACGACAGTAAAGTACAATGGCAGTTAAGATTCCGATTGCGCCACCATGACTTGCCAATCCACCTTCCCAAATCTTAATGATATCAATCGGGTTGCTCAAGTAATTGGCGGCATCGTAGAAAAATACGTGACCGAGCCGGGCACCGATAATAGTCCCGATTACAACATAAACGGCCAGATCTTCTACATTCTTTTTTGTCTTGCCATCCTTTTCGAAAATATAGAATAGCACATACTCACTGACGAGAAGACCGATTACGAATAGAATACCGTACCACCGAACAGGCCAGTCGATGAATGGAATAGTAAAAGCAGTGGGATCTACGTCCCAATGGATAACCAATAGTGAGCTTAATAACGAAATCATGTGCCGCCGAAGTTATGCATTTGTCGGCTGATTGAACCCACCGGGTATCCCCTAACTTATCGGATTAAAGTGATAAATCCCGTAAGCTCGTACTTATCCTCCGTCGTAGCAGAGGTGATTTCAAGTACGTAGGTGTAAACGTCCGTATCAGAGAAGTACTCTGAATCGGTATTGCCTCCGTTCCAAGCTGTATTTATATTCGATGTTTGGAATACGAGCCGTCCCCATCTATCGTAGATTTTGCACGAATAGGATGAGAGGTCAACAGTCGTTCCAACGGGTCTCCACAGGTCATTAATTCCATCGCCATTCGGGGTGAAAGAATTCGGAATGAACCACAAGAGGTCATCATTGATTACCAATACTTTACTCAAAGTATCGATACAGCCGTTTACATTTTCGCTGATTAGTGTAATCAAATATTCACCTGCAGTATCTGTTGGGAATCTGTATTGAGACAATCTCGAATCGCTTTCGTCAAACGCAGGATCTCCATAAAGGAATAAAGTCTTTGCGATGGGGCCTGGACTCGATACATCTTGGAAAGAAATCAATGGATTCTTAACCGTAGTCGGATTCGGGTTGATATTGAAATTGGCAATGAACGGTTCGGGATTATCCAAAACCAAACTGTCATACAACTCGCAACCAAATTCATTTCTTATCCCTATGGTTGCTATGGTATCAGGACAAACAAATCCAATGCTATCCATCTCCCATTCTGCACCTCCGTTATAGGTGTATTCTACAGCGTCAGAAGAAGAAATGATCACTCGAGCATTGCAGGAATCTCTACAAAGCGCTCCTCTTCCAAGAATAGACATATCGATAGGTGCTGGTTGTCCTATTTCGAAGAAAGTAGAATCTACACAACCTACATTATCGGTCACCTTAGCTACATATGTACCTAAGCAAAGGCTATCTCTCAATTGATTTACTCCGCCTGGCACTCCTCCTGTCCACTCTATACTGTATACTCCTGTACTTGTTGTTCCTCCAGTTGGAATGGCAATAGCCGTTCCCGAGCATTCGTCAAAACAAATGGCATCTTCAGGTAGTACGGCGATTTCAAGCGAATCTGCCAAAATAACTTGAACCACATCTGAATCTTCACAGAAGGTTCCGTTAAAATCAGTAAAAGTGAGTTCGTATGTTCCTCCGGGTGAAGGCGCAGTGATGGTAGCTTGCGGATCATTGATGTCACTGAACGTAATCTCTGGTGGACCGCTCCACGTGCCTATTCCTACGGGGATATCTCCCTGAAGCTGATAAGTGAGGGCACAGGCGACTGCATCGGGACCTGCATTGGCATTTGTTTGACAGCAAAAGTCATTAGTGGACGGCAAAACCGTTATAACGAGGTTTGATGAGTTTGAGCAAAGCCCGTTTGATACAGTATATGTCAAATCAAAATTACCTCCATCGGGATAGTCAGTTGGGCTGAATTCCAATGATGGAAATTCTAGTCCGGTGGCATTGTCAATCCATGTTCCTCCAAGTGCTGGATTACCTCCAAGGAATGAAGTCAAAAGATTGGTAGGTAAGTTATAACATAGCGTCGTATCCGTGTCATTTCCAGGGTTCACATCCTGATCGGGTGCAACCAATACTTGATCTGTTATCAAGCAACCAGGTAGACCTAAAGGATAGGCAGATACGGTATAGGTTGTTGGTTGCGATACAAATACCGTTGGATTCTGCACATTGGGGTCAGAAAGACCGTCAGCAGGGCTCCATGTCCACACAAGTCCTGAACCGCCATCGCACGATATGGAGATATCAATGGCTTCTTCAAATCCACCTGCACAGGAGCCTCCAAAGCCTCCACTGTTTAGCTGGAAAGTCAAACATCCCGTTGGGTTTGTAGCTACAAATGATTGCCCGGAGACATCGCCGTTGAAGAAATTTCCTAGAACCGGAGCTCCCGTGTTATCTCCGTCATATACAGTAATGGTGTTCCCGAAAAATCCCAAGGTTCCTCCGGTAAAAGTCATTTCAATTTGGGTGCCATCTCCTGGTGTGTCGGGACAATAGGTTTCCGTGATAAAGTCTCCTGAATCATAGCAGTAACTGTAACTTCCGGCGGCGCCTGAGCATTCTCCTGTAGCTCCTAAAACTGATGCTTGTAAAGTGGCCGGATCGGCACATAAAAAAAGATCGGGTCCTGCAGTAATATCAGGTCCAACCACCGCCTCAATTACTACGGTTGTATCAAATGTACAGCCGAAATTATTCGTTGAGGAGAAGGTGTATTCGTAGGTGCCTACTTCATCAAAAAAGACATCGATAGTGTTGGCATCATCTGAGACATTGACAATGTTTGGGCCTGCCCAAAAAGTGGAGTCAGAGCCATACCCGATAACAGGTGTGAAGGTTGTGATATCGGGAAAGAGGGCAGGATTAAAATTAATTCCCCATTCAAAAATGTAACCGTTGTCTATAGCAAGATTATCTAAGACACTAAAAGTCCAGTCTCCATTCAATGGACAACCTACAAAGTTGCATAGATCTTCTTCTGATTGATAATTACCAGGGGGTACGGAGCCGGCAACAGGAGTTTGGTCGTCAAGATTTCCGTTACTCAGATTTGGCTCCCATCCGTATTGATATCCTACTCCGGGATCATTAGAGCCGTCATCAATAGCTTCTCCTAGAAATGTTCCTCCTCCTCCATTTGGGTAAGGAAGCATAACCACGTTCGTTCCGTTCGGGCACGTCAGAGAGATTTGAAGATCTCCTAAGTAGGAGTGCTCCATATTGACAAAGACGTCAAGAAAGTCATCACAATCATCGAGCGTAGCGCCAGGCTCGAAAAAGTCAAAGGTTAAGGTGGATTCATAAGAGAAACCTGCACCATCTGCTAAGAAAGTCTCACCAGCAACGACCTGAGGAGGTAGAGCAGTCCAAGTCACACTTTCCACAGGGTTACCGTCTAAAGTTGCCGTACTGCCGATGCACACCGGTGATTCAAAATCAGGGTTAAAAACCGGAATAGTACTTACCAGTATTTGAAGCGGGTCAACGTTTAAGCTCCTACAACCATTGTCATCAACTACGGAGAGGCTTACAAGGTATTCACCTGGTTCAGTGAAGGAATGAGTTATATCATCGGCAGTAAAAACAGTATCTACTGTACCGTCATCAAAATTCCAGACCCATAAATCAAGATTAAATCCTGGTTCGGCAAAAGATCCAATATCAGAAAAAGTTACGGGTGCATCCAGGCAAATCCCGATAGACTGGTCGGGTCCAATCGGTTCAGGGTCGGTGATTTGAGAGGCACTGGTAGGAGTAGCACATGGAGTCGTACAGGCAATTGTACCTTGCCAACCAGGACCTCCACTTCCGTTGGGGTTCGAGTTAAATACAAAGGTCAGACATCCGGAAACGTTATTCACTGTTCCTGTAACGGGGAGACCTTGCAAATCATTTCCCGTGTAACTCCCCAATGAAGCAGCTGAAGCATCATCACCATCAAAAATGAATAAATAATCGCTGTTATTCGGATTTGGACTTTGATAGAGTTGAAATGCTACAAAATCAACTGATATAACATCTCCGGGGTTATCAGGACATATAGTGAAAGTGTAATCATTACCCGCTGTGTATGGGCCTCCTTCTCCTGAAATGGGATCATTTCCATCGTCATAAAAACTACCCGAACAAGTCGTTATCTCACCATTCTCGATGAGAAATACTTGACCACTTGCAGTATGAACTACAACAGTCAGCAATAAAAAAAGTGAGAGTCTAATTAGTTTACTTAAGATCATTTCAGTCGGTGATTTCTTGAAATTGTTTTCTGATGGATTCAGCATCTATCAGCACGAGCATGTAGTTTTCGTCTACTCTGTAATATTGTACTTCGTTTTCACTAAGGCGAAAGTTATAGCCAAGTATATTCAGAACCTTGTTTTCTATCATACTTGAAGTAATATCCGGCAAGTTCTCATGAAGCTTTTCGATGTCACTGATATCTTTTAGAGCTTCTAGATTTTTAGAGGAAGGAATTTCAGCAAGATAGTATCCGTTTTCATTGTAAAACTCAATGAATTCAATTCTCTCGGGATACTGCTCTCTGATTTGGTTCGCATTTTCTGAACCGTAAATATCATCCAAGGTAGTTGAGCTTTGAGCCATCAATCCCAAGAAAGAAAATGGAACCAGAACTATCAGTAAGAAGTATTTCATTTTGCTATTTAATTTCTGCGGGTTGATTTATCGAATAACCGTTACAGTCCCTTTAAAGTCAACTTTTTCTAGAGACAATGGATTCTTCGTTTCAATTTGCCAAACGTAAACTCCCGTTTTGACATAATAGTCATCACCATTCATACTACCATTCCACGCCTTACTCGGGTCGCTGGATTCGAAAACGACATTGCCATACCTATCAAAGACTGATAGAAGGTAGTCGCTTTCATCAATGTTTGTAAGTACCGGTCTCCATAGATCGTTAAGTCCATCACCATCGGGAGTGAATGCCGAAGGCACGTAAACGAGCATCTCGGGCTTAACTTCCACAATGTCTGACCACTCATCCAAGCACCCTGTTATAGGATCAATGGCAGTGAGAATCACTGTGTAATTTGCCAGCACTCCCCCGGGGAATTCGAAAGTCGGATTGAATTCAGTAGACGTATCGAGAGAGTCAAACTGCCAGAAGTAGAAATTCTCATCACCTCCTGACGATTCATTCAAGAATCTCACCTTAGTGTCTTCAGAATTTACTGGATTGGGATTGTAAGTGAATCTCGCTCGTGGTCCCGGATCAACAGTGATGGTTAGCGTGTCGTCTGCGACACAATCCCCATTGCTGGCAGTCAGTACATAGGTGTATGTTCTAACCAATGGAATGAGGTCATCATCACCCAAGATGAAGGTAGGATTCGGATCCTTAGGATCAGATAATCGATCGGCTGGAGACCAGGTATAATCCAGTTCAGGAACTCCGATTACGCCTATGGATACTGATCCTGCATCAGAACAGATGGTATCATTTTGTAAGACGGGTGCATCCGGCAATTCACCTACAGGTATAAATTTAGAGTTGTTTGGCGTATTGGTACAAACGGGATTCGAGCTGTCTTCCACGTAGAGCACCTGAGTAAATACAGGTTCTGTGGGTTGAAGCACTTCTAAATAGTCGGTTGTCAGACCTGTCAAGGTGATGGTATCGTCTTCCAGAAGATAAGTCATCGTAAATGGAGGAGTTCCTTGTAAGTCATAGATCAACTCTAACTCCTGACCAATGCAGATTTCATCTTGATTGGAAAGCACTTCGGCAGTTGGCAGCTGATTCACTATTAGGGCCGCATCGCTGTCCAGTCCTTCACCTTCGCAACTTTGGTCATTTACCTGTGTGATGATGTACTCACCATTCTCTCCTGATAAGAAGGAGTAAATGGCCGATTCAGAGGTAATGGCAGGTTGCGGAATTCCATCGATTGTGTACGTTACCGACCAAGGTCCGTCACCCGTTAATTCAATTTCAAACGGCAACTCATCTCCTTCACAGACGGTTCCACCTCCTGTGATCAATGCCGTAGGTGAGGCCAAAATGGTCACATCAAGAGCGCCTGAAACCGTTCCCACACAATTCGCATCGCTAAGAGAAGTAAGCGTATAGTTTCCATCTTCTTCGGCCGGTATGGTGAGCTGATTGCTGAACGTCGTAATGGGTTCTGTACTTTCTACTCCGTCGATGCTATAGAAAATAGTCCAAGGAGCCTGACCGGTCAAATTCACAATAGGTCCGTCTCCACTATTTTCACATACCTCGCCATCTCCTGAAAGTACAGCAGTAGGCGTATTGAAGTTAGAAACTTCAACCAATCCTGAGACTGATCCATCACAATTGGCATCACTCACTGAAAGTAGCGTGTAATTGCCAGGGGTAGCCGTTGGGAAAACATATTCATTGTCAGTTGTACTAATCGGAGTTTGTGGGGCGGCATTTATAGCATATTGGAAATCCCATGGCCCTTCACCCGTAAGTGAAACAGTAATGTCAACAGTCTCTCCGGGACATACCGTTCCAAATCCCGAAATCTGTGCACTTGGAAGAGCATTAAAGACAACAGGGATACCATTCGTTTCGTCGGTGCAGTCATCCGATAGGATCACGTTTCCGAAAACATCCGTATTTCCTGCAACCCCTGTAACGTAATAGGTCTGTCCAAATATGATCTCGTCAGGCGTAGGAATCGTTGCTGAGTTATATCTGTCAAATATGAAACCGATCTGCGTTTCGCTTCCATCATGGAGAAGGTACTGAAAACCATCATTCCCATCCAATACTTCGTCTGAGTTGAAAGGAACAACTAGGTTTTCATCCTCACAGATTTCGATCAAACCGGGAGCAATACTACCCGCATCGGTGATGCAAACGCATTGGAAAACACCATCTACATCTACTGAAGGACAAGCTCCTGCATCAGAAACGGTGAAAGAGTAGGTATCACCGCTATTGATAGGGAAACTTTCATAAGCTCCTCCTGTGAAGGATTGGCCAAATGGATTGACCTGATAGGTTCCTGCTATACCTCCGCTTACGTCAAAGCTTACGGTGTAATTTTCATTAATAATGTCGCATGTTTCCGTGACATTATTCACAACCAGCGGAGCATCTACTGTGACGGTAACCGGTAAACCATTAACAAGTCCTGTGCAGTTTGCATCGTTTACAGATAGAATCGTATAGGTCGTTGTTGCCGAAGGACAAACGGTTACCATGTGTCCGTTTGAAATATCAACTAGTGATATTGGATTTCCCGGATCTGATGAATTTTCATAAACAACGTCCCATGGTCCGTCACCTTGAAGATTGAAGGTTAAAGTCGCACAATCGCCGCTGCAAACCGAAGTGGTTCCACTTAACGATCCTGCAGCAGGGCAGTCACAATCAGGATCGACTCCTGATACTACCTGATCAGAACAAGGTGAGCCATCAGAGATGGTAAAGCTATAGTTCGTGTCATTCGGAATCAGAGCAGACTCGTAAGAATCCGTGCCCGGGATAATTCCTCCACCATATGATCCGCCTGCGGTTACGTTGTAATTGCCATCCCCACCTTCGATATCAAAAGTCACGATGTAGCCTGTTTGAGCCTGATTGCACTGAACCACGATATTATTGATTGCAATCGGATCGTTGATCGTAATGTTATAAAGGGCTTGGTCATCAGGGCATTCTGTGCCCGTAACTACGTAGGTGTAAACGTCGGATGAAGCACTGTTAAGAGTAATCGTATTTCCGGGAACCTGAGCTCCACCTGAGGTGAAGAAATCGCCTGATCCCGCCGTGCCACCTACCAAGTTATTTAGGTTGTAAGGAGCATTGGTCGCACAGAATACCTCAGTTACAGGAGGCCCTGCATTTGGAGGTGTTTCAACAAACACCGTAATTGCATCTGATGCAGTGGTACTGCAGTTTTGATCTGCGACACCTGTAAGCGTGTAGGTAGTTGTGGTTACTGGAGTGACTTGAAGGAAATCTCCAGACACGAAAGGTCCTTGATTGGTAAATGTGTTGGTCCCATCACTGTAATCGATTGTAAAGGTCGGCGCTCCTGAAGGAAAGCTCAATTCGATGTTGGCCGTGCTACCTTCACAAATTGTGATTGAATTATCGACAAACTCCGCACTGGCAGGGCAAGCACAATTCGGTGAATTGATCGGTCCGGCTGATACATCCGGACATGGCCCCGTATCACTTATAGTATAGCTGTAGGTATTCCCGGTCGGTATTTCATCGGAAACAAAAGTATTTCCCGTTATCGGGCCTTCCGGATCTAATCCTGTTATGCTGTAATTACCATCTCCACCCGAAATTTCCAGAGCTACTGTATAATCGGTTTGAGCAGCATTACACACAGCTGATACAACGCTGACGCTTATTGGGTCAATGAAGTTGAGGGTATAAGTAGCCACATCATTCGGACATTGTGTTCCTGAAACTGTGTAAGTGTACACACCTGAGCTGGCTGCAGTCTGAGGGATAGTCGTCACAACATTTCCGCCGGCATTTGTAAAAACACCGGGTTGATCTGCTGCTCCATCAATAATGGAAGACAAGACAAGAACACCACCTGAACCACAGAATTCCAGTGTAACATCAGGACCTGCATCAGGGGTCGGTTCTACTATAACATCAACTACGTCATTTACACTCGTTGAGCAGTTTTGATCTGATACGCCTGTGAGGGTATAAGTTGTTGAAGCAATAGGATTTACTTGTAAAAAGTCTCCTGAAACAAACGGCCCTTGATTGGTAAACGTATTCGTCCCGTCAGTATAGTCAATGGTAAACGGAGATGCTCCGGTTGGGAAATTGAGTTCGATGTTGGCTGTGCCTCCTTCGCATATCGTGATAGAAGGAAAATCGACAAACTGTGCATCAGCCGGACAAGAGCAGTTCGGTCCTGCTGTTACGGGTTGAACAAATGGGGCGCACGGCCCTGAATCATCTACGTTGAATGAGTAGGTGTTACCTGCAGCAAAAGGCAACGATTCATAAGTGTTTCCAACAAAAGGACCGCCGGGTAATCCTGTTACAGTATAATTTCCGTCACCACCTGTAACTGTAAGTGTAACGATATACTGAGTTTGATCAGGAGTGCACTGAGCATCTACCACAACACTAATTGGCGTTTGTAAATTGAGCGTGTAAAATGCAATATCGTCAGCACATTGACCTCCATTTACGGTGTAGGTATATGATCCGGCTGCTCCCGCAGAAAGCGTTACGATTCCACCAGGCACGATAGCTCCTGAGCCTGTGTTTGTGAATGTTCCCGGAGTATCAGCTCCGGGATCTAAGATAGAATTAAGATCAAAAGCTGTATTGTCAGCACATTGAGTAGTTGATACAGGAGGTCCTGCATCTGGTGCACATTGAACGGTAAGTTGAAGCGTGGAGCTATTTTCACAGCTTCCCGCAACTACCGTATATCCTAGCTGAAGAGTTGTTCCACAAGCACCTGATATGTCATAAGGATTGGCTACAACGGTGCCCGTTCCAAGGTCAGTCCAAACGCCACCGCTTAGAGGAGATCCGTTCAAATAGCTTGTCAGGTCTATGTTTCCCAGAGTCTGGCACAAAGTAACGTTGGTATTGATTCCTGCGCTTGGAGCAGGCTGAACAGCAACAGTTACAGTCGCAGTAGAAGGAGGGCATCCGGGATTGTTGATTGTGTATGTCGATGAGCCTGGCGGTGATACACCAGGAGTGAACGCGGTAAACGGGAACCATGTCCCCCCCATGTCAGGAGGCCCGTTATCTTGGCCTAATGAATCAAAGAGGAAGAATGTAACGTCATTGTCGCAGGCTACTACACTTCGGTCGGTTCCGGCATTGGCTGTGGCTATATAAGACACATTTATCGTAGCTGAAGCCGTGCAAAGATTGTTTGGCAAGGACTGAACTGTATAGGTGTAAGCACCTGCAGGATCAGTAGCAGGGTCAACTATTGGAAGCCCCCCCGTTAATGTCCAACCGGCCGGGCCTGTCCATGTTCCACCAGTAGTGACTCCTGCTCCCAATGAGGAAGTGAGATCAACCGTGCTACCGGCATTTTCACAGATCACCAGCGGGCCGCTTGTTCCCGCATTTGGAATGGATTCGATGGAAATAAAAATGGTTACGTCATCGGAACCACAGCTATTTGTTACAGTGTAGGTGTAATTCCCTGAGCTGGCACTTGCAGGATTTAAGGTGCTTCCTGCTACAGGAAAGCCTAGTGGGCCTGTCCAAAAATCACCAAGCGCAGATGGTGGTGTTGTAAAAAGTGTATTTAATGAAAAGCCGACATCAGAAGCGCAATACTCTTGAGGGACGGTTGTAAGTACTCCGGCAAATGGTCCGGGCTGGAGATTAATGGTAACTTCAGATTGATCCGCACAGGTTCCTGATCCCACAGAATATTGGTAAACGGCACCATTGGTGACAGTATTACCGTTTACGGTGGGCGGAACAACCGGTACTCCGCCTAGTGTCCAAACGCCACCTCCTTGGGGCGTACCACCAAGACCATCACTCAATGGCACATTGAGGTCAGAAGGACAAATATCTAAGATGCCATCAAGACCGGCGTCTGCCGTATTGGTCACATTTATGGTAAGCGTATTTGAATCTGAACCGCAAGGGCTATTAATTTGATAGGTCCAAACTCCTGGTTGACTATTACCTGGCACAAAAAACTCTCCTCCAAAAAGATTATTTGAAGGATCGTACCATTGACCACCCGGTTGAGGCGTACCCAGCAAAGTTTCAGTCATATTAAAAGCAGGCTGTGTCTCACAAACGTTGATTACAGTTGGATCACCTGCATCAGTATTGTTGGATAATACGGTCAATTGCATAACCTGCGAATTGAAACAAGCCGTTCCTCCAAAACCACCGCTGTAAATAAGGGTGTATGTAGAGTCGGGAATAACGGCAGCAGGGTCGAAGAGGTTTGCAACCGTGTTTCCATTTACGTCTTCCCAATCTCCTCCAATAGTAGGTGTTCCTAATAGAAGGGTTTCTAAAGTCACGGGAGCATCGCCTTCACAAACGGTTTCATTCGTAAATAGTCCCGCGTCAAAAACTTCACCTACGTCAATGTAGATGGAGTCTTGTGCAAAACCACAAGCAGGATCGTTAGAGTAATAAACGGCATATCCATCTTCCATTGGTAGGCCACCGTTGTAATCTGCCGGGTTTAAAGCCCAGGTCGTAGCGATTCCTGTTCCTGAAAACAATAACAAGTCATTAGCATCATTGTAGTAAATCCAACTCCCACTTAATGATGCCGGGATGCCAAGTAAAGAATCGTATGGGGCAAATGGCGCATCCAAAAGACAAACGGTGATGTCATTAGAAGGAAATCCTACTCCACCGCCAGGTGAAATATTCAGCTGCATAGAAACTGTGGTCGGACAGCCACCTGCATCTATATAATTGTAGTTATAGAGGCCTGTTGTATTGATGCTCGCATCGACCACACCCCCAGGTATTGTAATTCCGTTGTAAGTCCATGATACGAAAGTGCTTCCGGCAGGAGGCAGTGGGAAGCCGGGATTTAACCATAAACTATTCAATGGTGTAGGTGCTGAGGCACATAAACTGTTGGTTGCTTGTACACCCAAGTCGATGAATTGCATTGTGATAGTAGAAGATTTGAGGCAACCGCCTGTTCCAACAACAGTATAGGTGTAGTCGCCGGAAGGATCACTTAATAATGTGTCTGTAGACGGCGTAAAAATTGCGTTGAGGGTTCCTGGAGGAGGGGGTGTCCATCCGGCAGGACCTGTCCATGTGCCTCCTGCATCAATAGGAAGCCCTAAAAGAGTTGAAAGGTCGAATGGAGTGGTCCCACAAATGTTGATAGGGCCCGCAGGCTCTTCTCCTGACTCAGCATCACAACAATCAACTTCAATGGTTTCCGCGGGGCCATCGACAAAATCAGATGAAGGACATCCCGTTCCCGTGCCCCAGCTTCCCACCTCACTATCGGAGTATGCTTGAATTGCAGGTGTGATGTCCTCTCCGTCAAAAGGGTTACCGGCGCCACCGCAAGCAGCATCTATGGTTATATCGAAGCAAAATGACCATCCACCACAAGGAAAACTTCCATCTCCCCAATTGTTGCAAGGATTGCCATCTTGAGGTCCGCTAACATTTGTATCATAGAAAAAACCAGGATTATTGATAACCAAACCACCACAAGTCAAGCTTTCTAAGTAGAGCCATTCTCCTGCACCGCATCCAGTCGGAGGTACAATATTTGTGATGGTTGATACATCCCAGGCAGGTGGGAAAACAATAGCCATACCTGAAAGCCAGTTAGCTCCTCCGGCAGAATAGCTGGTCACTTCTCCACAAACCGTTACAACCGTTCCCGCGTCATAGGCACCTCCGGGAGGTACGGGAGGATCAAAGGTCCAATCCGTGTCTATGTCGCATTGCCCGAAAACGGTGGTCGCAGAAAAAAGAGATAGGACAAAAAATAAGGGTAAAAATCGCAGCTTATTGAGCATCTTCAGCATTTCTGAAAGGTTTCCTTTATCGATTTTTATCGATGTGATTGGTGATTTCGAGAGTCTCAAAAATAACTTCTCTCAAATGTGACGTTCAGACTTTATATAAGTTGCCCTTAAAAAAGCATGAATTATTTGGATTTCAAACAGTGAAAATAGGACAAATATCGCAAACTCGAGTATGCCTTTTTTCCAGTAATATCAACAGAAGAGTGACATTCGACCAGCCTTCATTGCCTAATGTTCCTAAACCTTTAATCCATAGTAAAAACAGTGGTAGGAATACAGGAATAAAAAAAGGCCCGTATTAGCGGGCCTTTTTTTCTATTTAATAAATAGGTTATCGAACATTTAATGTGCCGTGGTAGATGTTGAAAACATCTTCGGAATCTACTACCATCATCCATTCGTATTCTCCTTTAGTCACTTCTTCTCCTTTCTTATTCTTGCCGTTCCAACCTTTAGAGCCAGAAGACTTAAATACTTCTTCACCTGTACCTTTTTGGAATACTCTAAAATCAGTTACTGCACCATTGTCAACAATAGCCCCGGGCGCAAAATCACTTGCGTAAGCAGAAGAGTAAAGCTGAGGAAATTGATTTCCCGCTTTTATGATATGAATCTCTTTATTCAAACTGTCAGAGCAGTTTCCTGCATTTTCTGCGATCAATTCGATATCGAACTTGGTGTTATCAGCGATACTCAATAGAACATCAACACCTTCTGCCTTTGGCTTTTTGTTATCTATTAGCCACTCAAATTCAGCAGCATTCATGGACTTTTCTTGCAATCTAATATCCGTCATCGAATGAATTTCAAGATCAAAAATGGCTTTTGGTGCTTCGTGAACTTCGATCATGGCTTGAACCACGTTGGAAGAAATCTGTCCGGATCCTACAGCAGTAACAGATAGAGATACATCAAAAATACCTTCCTTATTAAAGACGTGTGTTGGATTCTCTTCATTGCTGAAAAAACCATCGCCAAAGTTCCATAAGTACTTGGCATTTGATCCGTACTCTTCGGGTGCGTCGAAGTTGATCGTTAATCCTGTACATCCTCTTTTCACAGAAGAAGCAGAGTAAATCTCGTTGTTGATGTCTTCAGTATGGATTGGTTCAGTCGATTCTTCGGAAGATGCAATCTTTTTTGCCTCGGCAAGAACAGCAACTACGGTGGATTTCTGCTCTTCAGTAAAGTTCACTTCATCATTTCCGTTAGATTCAGGTGTGCCTTGGCTCAAGCCGGAAGGTGTTTCTGAGTTTAACTGGTTTTGATCCAAGTCATTCCTATTAGTCGAGTTATTAACCTTAACTTTTTCGTCTGATTGATTGAAGGCAGTCTTCGATTTGTCGTCTATTGTTCCATCACCTGCCTCAATTTTCTGTTCTTCTGCAATTGTCATTAAAGATCCTGAATCAGAACTGAAAATAAGCATCGTTGCAAAGACAGCCCCTGCAATTGCTAATCCCGTAGTGACGGATTTGAAAAAATCCAAGATCCCGGGTGATGTTGCACCAAGATCTTTTTCAACCCCGTCCCATACGGAAGAATCGTAAGGGAATTCGTGATTTTCGTACGTCTCTTTGATCAATCGATCAAAATCATTCAGCTGATTCGCCATTTCTACTTTTTAATTCTATGAGTAGTATCTTTTTCATGTTGGCCCTGGCTTTCGCCAAATTGGATTTACTGGTGCCAACACTTATATTCAATTCTTCCGCAATTTCTTGATGAGAATAATTCTCAAAAACATAAAGGTTGAAAACGTTCCTGTACGCAGTTGAAAGCTCATTCATACCTTTTTTGATATCTGATACTTGTAACTGAAATTCTTCAGGAATTTCCTCCTCATCCTCAATTGCTATGTCTCCGTAGTCCTCAATAGGTTTTGTCTCGTTTGACAATTGATTGGAGCTTTTTTGTTTTCTAGTAAAATCAATGGCTGTATTTACCATGATTCTTCTAATCCAGCCTTCAAATGAACCTTGGTAGTTAAACCGTTCAAGGTTCTTAAAGACTTTGATAAATCCGTCTTGTACTATGTCCTTCGCCTGATCGTCATCAGGTGTATATCTCCTGCAAACGGACATCATTTTGCTGTAAAAGGAGCGAAAAATCAATTCCTGACTCTTGCGATTGTTTCGCAAACAGCCATCAATCAGCGTTTTAAGCTGATTATCATCCATATTTTGCAGGTCGATCATGTGTTAGACGTGGCCAAGGGGCTACGGTTGCCATCCTTCCACCAACGCCAAGTCCATACGTAGTCAAGGTGCAATGGTTTCCGCATTTTTCGGCCCCTAAAGATACATTTGATAGTGAAACGACAAAGTGCCGGCAAAGCAGCCCCCCCTTTCCGATGGGTTATACGATGAACTTATTGTTGATTCCGGAGCAAAGGCGTAAAGCTATCTCTTATATTTGTGGAAATTTTGAAAATTTCAACAAACACAATCATATCATGAAAGTTACTGTAGTAGGTGCGGGAAATGTAGGAGCAACCTGTGCCAATGTTTTAGCCCATAAAGAAGTGGCAAATGAAGTTGTTCTCTTGGATATCAAAGAAGGATATGCGGAAGGAAAGGCACTGGATATCTGGGAGACTTCTCCGATTAATCTGTACGATTCTCGAATGACGGGATCGACTAATGACTACTCGAAAACGGCTGGTTCTGAAGTCGTTGTTATCACTTCAGGATTGCCTCGTAAGCCGGGTATGAGTCGCGATGACTTAATCGCGACTAATGCAGGGATTGTAAAAAGTGTAACGGAGCAGGTTGTCAAGTATTCTCCTGATGCCAAAATAGTGATAGTGAGTAATCCGTTGGACGTAATGACCTACGCGGCTTACCTGACTGCAAAAATTGATTCCAGCCGCGTTTTTGGTATGGCAGGAGTACTCGATACAGCGCGATACAGAGCTTTCTTGGCTACGGAGCTTAATGTTTCGCCAAAGGATATTCAAGCTGTTTTAATGGGAGGCCATGGAGATACTATGGTGCCACTACCGAGATACACTACGGTAGCGGGAATTCCGGTTACTGAAATGATCTCTGAAGAAAAGCTTAATGCAATTATTGAGAGAACTAAGAAGGGTGGTGGAGAAATCGTCAATCTTCTCGGGACAAGCGCATGGTACGCTCCGGGAGCAGCTGCAGCACAAATGGTTGAAGCCATTGTGAAAGACCAAAAGAGAATATTTCCGGTTTGTGCATGGCTTACCGGTCAGTACGGGTTGAAGGATATGTACTTGGGAGTTCCTGCTAAGCTCGGAAGCAAAGGTATCGAGCAGATTATCGAGCTTGACCTGAATGAGCAAGAAAAAGGACATCTATACGAATCTGCCAATGCGGTAAGAGAAGTAATGGAAGTCTTGGATAATATGAACGCAGCAAAAGCCTAATTAGGCTTTTAGTCTGATTTGAGAGGCCGTCCATTTGGGTGGCCTCTTATTTTTTAATCAATATTTCAGAGGCCAAGCCTGAGCTCAATTCTATGGTTACAATATAGGTGCCTGGAACCAATCTGCTGATATCAAAAGACTCCCTGTTCGTCGTGCTTTGTAGAACAGTTCTACCATCGATGCCTGAGATAATGAGTTTTTGAAATTGCCCTTGCTTACTGTCAAACTCTATCCTAAACTGACCTTCTGATGGATTGGGGAATATTTTGAAATCGAGGCTCTTTTGACTTTCTTTGAAATTGGTGCTTAAAAAACCTTCTCCTGCAAAGTATTCAAGTCCTCCTGTTACAAGCCCTGTAATCACTTCAGGTATTTCGTCATTATTCAAATTAATAACAACGGGTTTTGTGCTCAATCCGGAAGGAGAAGCGTTAAAGGAGCTGTAGATATCAAAACCTTCCTCAACTTGTATCCATTCTTCGCTTTCACTGCCTACTTGGTACTGGAATACTTCGCCCGACTTAGAGCCGATAGCTACATATTTCATTCCCTCAAACTCAAAAAAGAAAGGAGCGCTTTGGCCTTCAAAATAAGGAGGGGTGACAGTAGTATTGATTCCTCCTAGCTGGTCATTGTCTAAAGTGAATAGGGGGCCGTTCGAATCACCCGAGTTTCTAAAGTAGTTGAGGTTACCTTCTTCTTCACCTGCTACTAAATCCAGTTTCCCATCATTATTAATATCACTTATGCTCGGAGTGGCTGAGTTACCAACGCCATTGATCCCGTCGGTGGTAGGGATAAGCCCTATGTAATTCCAACCGTTTTCTTTTTCAAAGTAGTGTAAGCTGCCATTGGTAAAGCCCACCACCAAGTCTTGGTCGCCGTCGTTATCGAAGTCGCCAAAAGCCGGTGAAGGATTGCTGCTGGAAAATGTAGTAGATAATTCCAGCCAGTTCTGGTCGATCACCTGAAATGCGGGCTCAGTCGGCGTGCCTGTGTTTTCAAGTAGTATCAGTCTAGGTTGATTTGGTTCATCCCCCGCTTGGTAGCTGGTACAGCCGATTACCAAATCCATAAGACCATCTCCGTTGTAATCTACCACGGAGGGGGATGCGTTACTCCCCCAATCCAACATTTCGTTTTGAAGAAAAGAGTTTGTGACGAAAGAAAAGCTAGGTGCGCTTTCACTTCCTGAGTTGAGGTATAGCTGAACTGATTCATATGTAGCGGCACCTGCAGAAGTGTTGACACCGACGATCAAATCCGAAACATCATCTCCATCAACATCTTCGTAAAAAGCCGCAGGAAAATTATCGATGCTCACGGCATCTCCTCCCATATTGGAAGGGAAGTTAGGATCAAAATCTAAAATCTGATCAGGTTCTTCCCCTTGGCTGCTGTTTTCCAAGTAGACCAAGTTTTCGAAACCGACATCGCCCAAAACGAGGTCGTATAGGCCGTCATCATTTCCATCCAGTGCAAGTATAGTGGAGCCGATATGTCTCAGTCCTCCTGTTCTCGGATCGACTACATTAAAGGTGCACTCGTTCGACACCTCCTCAGGGTCTAGAACAATATCGTTGCTGTTCTCACCTTCGATAAAACCTCCATAGCATCGATTTGCTAAGTAATACTCTAAACCGCACTCGCCCGAATTGTCGACCGACGAGTTTAAATGCAATTCAATAAAAGTGCCGCCAACGTTAAAGCTCATAATATCCAAGTCGCCATCGTTGTCGTAATCGAAAATCGCGGGAATATCCTGAGAAGAGGTATATATATTGGTTGTGTAAGAAGTAGAGCCGAAATCGTAAAAACTCAAGACTGCTTCGGAAGTTAGTTCCCAACTTAGATTTTGGCTGCTACTCGTATTTCTGTGGATGGCCATCGCACCACCTAAAAGACTATATGTAAAAATGTCTTTGCGTCCATCGCAATCGAAGTCCCTCAGCAATGAGAAGTTCCTCATATTCGGAAAAGACGTTCTGAAAAAAGGGTCATATAAATAGGTCTGTTCGCCATCAGAGTCTTCACCAATTAGAATTATCGTGCGATTCCCTGCGCGGTCAAACAAAAAGATATCGTCTTCATCGCCATCAAAGTCCGCATCCAGCTTTGAAAGTTGAATGGCATTGAGTCCTCCTGTCCATGGATTCAAAAAAGTAGAACCTCCTTCACGCAATACCGTAATATCATTCGTTGCCTTCACAACAAACTGTCCTTCGGCAATTGAATAAACTGAGAGAAAAAAAGAAATGAAGAGTACTCGTAAGATATGTGAGGGCATAATGAATTACCAGTTAAATTAATTTGAGCGCGAACAAGCAGAATACAGTTTTATCCTTCAATGCCCTATTTTTTCGGCAAATGCGAGAATTTCCAGATTGGGAAATTATGCATTTAAGTCTATATTTGCCGCTCGATAAAAAATCGCAAAACCGCACCTATGCAAAATAAAGGCGCTATCTGGCTGTTTACTATATTGTTAACAATAGCCTGCCTCTACCAGATTTCGTTCTCATTCGTTACCTCAGCTTTTGAAAAAAAGGCTGAAGAGTATGCCGTAATCAAAGTTGATTCGGTTAGAGACGCTCAAAATGGAGAACTGGATCTTCTCGAAGAGACTTTACTTCAAGATGATTTTAAGTCAGAGTTTCTCAGTAAAAACTCTAATGAGGAGATCTATCCCGTGTTTGGATACACTTACCAAGAGTCCAAAGAAAAGCAGATCAATTTAGGTCTGGATTTGGCCGGTGGTATGAGTGTTACTCTTGAGGTTTCTATTCCTGATCTCATTATTAATCTCAGCAACAACATTAAAAATGAAGATCTACTTAAAGCCGTTCAGTCGGCCAAAGAAAAGCAGAAAGATTCTCAAGATGATTTTGTGACTCTATTTGGCGAATCTTGGGAAGAGATGTATCCTGACCAGCAAATGGCGACTGTTTTCCATAGTAGAGATAACAAAGACCGTTTTCCAAGAGAAGCTTCTAATGAAGAAATTCTTGAGATTCTTACAGAAGAAGCTCAAGTCGCCATCAACAACACGGAGAAGATTATCAGAACGCGTATCGACAAATTCGGTGTGACTTCACCTACCATTCAGAAACAACAGTTTTCCGGAAGAATTTTGGTGGAGCTTCCTGGCGTTAGCGATAAAGAACGCGTAAGAAAGCAACTCAAAAGTACTGCTAACCTTGAGTTTTGGAATACTTTCGAAAGTGGAGAAGTTCTTGGTTTCTTGGATCAAGCAAACTCTGCGCTAAGTGAGAAGTATTACCCTGAATTTAGTTTGGAGGATGAGACTGCAGGCGAAGACACTGTTTCGACATCTATTGAAGATGCAGGTGCCACGGTGACCGATTCATCTGATGTGACTACTGAAGATGACCTATTGGGACTTTCTGATGGCGACTCTACTGATGCGTCTTCTGATGAGCCACTCGAAGAATTGAGTGATGCAGAGCGTTTGAAGGCAATTCCATTATTCTCAAAACTGAGTCCTGCGTTCGATCCACAAACTGGTCAAGCTATGACGGGTCCTGTTGTTGGTTTTGCTCAGGTTTCTGATACAGCTGAGGTGAACAAAATGCTCAGCGAGCCTGAGGTTCAAGAATTACTTCCTCGTGATTTGCGATTGCTCTGGGCTTCTGAGCCATCGGTTAGATTTAACAACCTCATGCGTCTATATGCGATCAAAGCTGATACACGTGATGGTAAAGCACCTCTTGATGGGTCAGTAATCGTTGATGCTTCGCAGCAATATGACCTTGGTGGAAATGTTGAAGTCGAAATGGTGATGAATAGCCAAGGTGCTCGCACCTGGAAAGAAATCACTGCTGAAGCGGCTTCTCAACAGCCAAAAAGAAGTGTTGCAGTTGTTCTTGATGACTACGTATTTACAGCACCTGTTGTACAGGGTGAGATTCCTACCGGACGTTCATCTATCAGTATTGGTGCAGGGACAAGAAATGAGCAGATTCAAGAAGCGCTTGACTTGGCAAACTTGCTAAAAGCCGGAGCTCTTCCAGCTCCTGCCAATATTGTTGATGAGAGTATCGTAGGCCCTTCATTGGGTCAAGAAAATATCAATGACGGATTGAAGTCATTTATCATCGCATTGGTTTGTGTTTTGTTTTACATGTTCTTCTATTACAAAGGAGCAGGACTTGTATCTGATATTGCACTCGTAGCGAATCTGTTCTTCCTGATTGGAGCACTTGCTTCTATCCAAGCAGCACTTACCCTTCCGGGTATCGCAGGTATTGTCCTTACCATAGGTATGGCGGTAGATGCCAACGTGCTGATTTACGAGCGTATTCGGGAAGAATTGCGACATGGCAAAGGGACTAAGGCGGCTGTAAAGGAAGGTTACCAAAAGGCCTATTCGGCTATCATTGATGCTAACTTGACGACCTTACTTACTGCGATTGTTCTTGTTTCATTGGGTACAGGGCCAATTAAAGGATTCGCCACTGTATTGATCATCGGTATTTTTACTTCACTTTTCTCAGCGATCTTCATTACTCGATTAATCTTTGACAGTCGTTTGACGAATTCAAAGCCGGTGAGTTTCTTTATGGAGTGGTCAAAGAGTATTTTGGTCAATGCCAATATTCAGTTCATTAGCAAAAGGAAGATTTCATATACCATTTCATTGATCCTAATAGGTATCGGTGTTGTGAGTATGATGACACGAGGTCTAAACCTTGGTGTAGACTTTACGGGAGGTAGAACCTACACCGTTCGTTTCGATCAAACTGAAGACCTTGATGGGGTGCGTAATACCTTGGCGGCTTCATTTGTAAATGCTGATGGAAACCAAATGCAACCCGAAGTAAAAACATACGGGGCAGCAAATCAAGTTAAGATCACAACCAAGTTTTTGGTAGACGATGACAGTCGAGATGCTGACCAAAGAGTAGAGGATGCCCTTAATTCAGGTCTTGCCGAATTGGGCACAGGTTATTCGATTGAAGAATCGAGAAAAGTAGATCCATCTATTTCCGATGACTTCCAAACTTCTTCAACGTCAGCGGTAATTTTCTCACTGATCATCATCTTTGCCTATATCGTTTTCCGATTTAAGAAGTGGCAATATGGTGTTGGTGCAATTACTGCGATGTTCCACGATGTATTTGTCGTGCTGGGGATATTCTCCCTGTTTCACGGATGGCTTCCATTTTCCCTGGAAATTGATCAAGCATTTATTGCTGCAATACTCACCGTGGTAGGTTACTCTATTAACGATACGGTAATCGTCTTTGACCGGATCAGGGAATACATGACTGACCACAGAAAAGAGAACATGTCAAGTGTTGTAAACAAAGCCTTGAACGGTACTCTTTCCAGAACACTTAATACGTCTATGACGACTTTCGTGGTGCTCTTGATCATCTTCATCTTCGGTGGAGAGTCAATCCGAGGATTTATATTCGCCTTAATGCTTGGTGTACTTGTGGGAACATACTCTTCATTGTACATCGCCTCACCTATAGTTGTTGATCTTACAGATAAGACAGGGACTTCACTAGAAGAGAAGAAAGAAGAAAAAGTAGTTCAGACCGCTTAAACGCATGAATGAAAATAAAAAAGAGGGGCGTCAAGCCCCTCTTTTTGTTTTATCTCAATTCGTCACCTTTCACGTACATTTGCGCATATGAATCTGCTCAGTGTTTTATTAATTGGAATTAGCGGGGGAGAAATTATTGTGGTCTTCCTTTTTATCCTGATTTTCTTTGGGGCTGATAAGATTCCCGGTTTTGCGCGTACGATGGGTCGAACCATCCGGCAGGTGAAAGATGCAACGGGAGATATCCAACGCGATATTCAGAATTCCGTTAAGGACGTCAAGGATGAAGCGAAGAAAGCTGAATCTTCTGTTCGTGGCACGTTGGATCAAATGCACAAAGACGATAAAAAGGATTAAATGGAATTTGTCCAAATAGTTGCGGGCCTGATACTATTGGTTCTGGGTGGTGATTATTTAGTAAAAGGAGCTTCGGGTGTTGCCCTCAAAATGGATATTCCGCCTATGTTGGTTGGAATGACAGTAGTTGCTCTTGGTACTTCTTCTCCTGAACTCGTTGTTAGTTTGAAAGCTGCTTTGGATGGAAAGCCGGATATTTCTGTAGGTAATGTAGTAGGATCCAATATTGCCAATGTTGCACTTATCCTTGGAGTTACTACTCTCATTTTTCCATTAGCAATCCAAAAGCGTGCGCTCAAAGTAGATTGGCTCGTCATGATGGTAGCCAGCATTATTTTCTATCTCTTCGCGCTTGACGGCGGTTTTTCTCGATTTGAAGGGGGGCTGTTCGTCTCATTGCTCGCTATTTTTATTGGAGTAAGTTTTTATCAGGCCAGAAAGAATAAATCCAAAACGCCCGACGTAGCCGACATCCCAAAAACCGATAAGGGTAAAAAATGGTGGCTGCTTTTTTTGTTTGTCGCAATAGGGACGGCAGGCCTGATTATCGGTGCGCAATGGTTTTTGTCAGGAGCTGAATCGGTAGCCAGAAATCTCGGGGTGTCTGATAGAGTTATTGCCATAACGTTGGTGGCTTTCGGTACGAGTGTTCCTGAGCTTGCCGCTTCTGTCGTGGCAGCTTTCAAAAAGGAGCAGGATATTTCTTTGGGAAATATTGTTGGTTCAAATCTTTTCAACCTTTTTGCTATTCTCGGGATCACCTCCATAGTTAGCCCTGTCAGAGTTGCTCCTGAGATCTTGTCAAATGATATTTTTTGGATGTTGGGAACATCTTTTGCCATTTTACCACTTGCCTTATTTAGAAATAGACTTGGTAGAATTGATGGGCTGATTTTCATCACGACGTACTTCGTTTTTGTCTATATACTTTTGGTGGCCCCTTAAAAGTATACCCTTCTCTTCGTTTAAGTTGTGTTTTTTCTTGAGCCACCCCTAAAAAAACAGGGGTGTTGACAATTTGTTAGCTTTTTTTCTTCGTTTACCTGATGGTAAAAATTATTTTTGCCGAGTAATTCCAAAAATCCATCATGGCAACTTTCAGATTTAAAGCATTAGAAGATGTATTGGACAGAAAAGTCCTGACACATCAAGCACCATCAAGTAAGATTTCCGACTACTTCGGTAAGCACGTTTTCACTGCTAATCGAATGCGAGAGCATTTGACAGGGCAGGGAATGAAAGATTTGACACATGCCATGGAGACAGGTTCGCGCATTACGAGGAGCCTTGCCGATCAAGTCGCTCTTGCAATGAAAGATTGGGCTTTGGCCAATGGCGCTACCCATTACACACACTGGTTTCAGCCGTTGACAGGATCTACTGCTGAAAAGCATGACTCATTCTTTACTCCTTTGGATAATGGACTTTCCATGGAACGCTTCTCAGGTTCTAACTTGGTGCAACAAGAACCTGATGCTTCCTCATTTCCAAACGGAGGTATCCGAAATACTTTTGAAGCTCGCGGTTACACTGCGTGGGATCCTTCTTCTCCTGCATTCATTATCGGGAAGACACTCTGCGTTCCGACCATCTTTATAGCCTACACAGGGGAGGCGCTTGATAATAAAATGCCGCTTCTTAAATCTGTTCACGCTATTGATAAGGCTGCAGTTCGAGTTTGTAAATACTTCGACAAGAATGTCAACAGAGTGACTACAACTCTTGGATGGGAGCAGGAATACTTCCTGATTGACAGCGCTCTTTACAATGCTCGTCCTGATATTCAGTTTACGGGTAGAGCTCTATTCGGGCATAACCCGGCAAAAGGACAACAGCTGGATGATCATTACTTCGGAACCATTCCTGAAAGGGTTCACGCTTTCATGCGCGACTTTGAAATGGAGTCTCATCTGCTGGGAATACCCGTTACCACAAGGCACAATGAGGTGGCTCCAAACCAGTTTGAGGCAGCGCCAATGTTCGAGGAGGTAAACCTTTCAAATGACCACAACCTTCTGTTTATGGATATTCTGGAGAAGGTGGCTCGCAAGCACAACTTTAGAGTACTTCTTCACGAAAAGCCGTTTGCAGGTCTAAATGGTAGTGGCAAGCATAACAACTGGAGTTTGGCAACAGATACCGGTGTTAATCTTCTTGCACCTGGCAAGAATCCAAAGTCGAACATGCAGTTTTTGACTTTTTTCATCAATACCATTAAAGCGATTGCAGATAATGCGGACGTATTGAGGGCTACAATTGCTACAGCCGGAAATGAACACCGCCTTGGTGCCAATGAAGCTCCGCCTGCGATTATCTCGGTTTTCATTGGCTCGCAATTGACGCGTCTTCTCGATGATCTTGAGAAGAGCATCAAAGCAGGGAAAATGACGCCCGATGACAAGACTCAGTTGAAATTGAACATTGGAAAAATTCCCGAGATACTTCTTGACAATACTGACCGTAACCGTACATCACCTTTTGCCTTTACAGGGAATAAATTCGAATTCCGAGCAGTGGGGTCAACCGCCAATTGCGGTGTGCCAATGACTGGATTGAATGCTATTGTTGCAAAGCAATTGGATCTTTTTGCCAATGACGTGGATGCTGCGATTAAAGAAGGAGTTAAGAAAGACGAGGCTATTCTAAAAGAGCTTCAGAAGCTGATTACTGCGTCGAAGAAAATTAGATTCGAAGGCAATGGCTACGGTGAAGAATGGGCAAAAGAGGCCAAGAAGCGCGGATTAGCGAATATCAAAGACGCTCCGAGAGCTCTGATGACTCTTCAAAGTAAAAAGGTAAAGGACTTATACAAAGAATTGGATATCCTTACGGAACGAGAGTTGGACGCACGGGTAGAAATAGAATTGGAGAAGTATCAGATGCAGATTCAAATAGAATCGCGCATGTGCGGGGAAATTGCAAATAATTATATCCTTCCCGCAGCCTTAAGATACCAAAAAATGTTGACTGACAACGTGAAAGGAATCATGGATGTGCTGCCAAAAGCCGCTGCTACGAAGTCTGCTAAAGTTCAGTTGGGACTTATTGAAGAGATATCTGAAAGGGTAGAGGTGATCAAGACATCCATTGATGAAATGATCGAAGAAAGAAAAAAGGCCAATGCCATAACAGATGCTGAAAAGAAAGCTATAGCATATGCCGATAAGGTGAAGCCTTTTATGGATATCATCAAGTATCAAGTAGATAAGCTGGAACTCATCGTTGATGACGAGATGTGGCCATTACCAAAACTCAGAGAAATACTCTTTACCAGGTAATTTTAAGGGCTCCTTTGGGAGCCTTTTTTTTTTGGACTTCAATAGTCTTGCTCTTCCTTTTAGGCTCGTTTGTAGGAAATAATTATTTTCGGGCATTCATTTCACTACATGACTAATCTCAACACGATGATTTTTACAAAAGGGTTGTTTACTTTTTGCCTCGCTACGCTAATGTCCGTATCGCTTATGGCTCAGGCTGATCAGTTCACAAAAGAGGCTGATAACGCCTACAATAACGAAGCGTATTTTGAGGCTATCGACCTTTACAAGAAGGCTTATTCGAAAGAGAATGACTCGGAAGAAAAGGCACGTATGCTATTCCAGATTGCAGAATCGTACCGAATGATTCTGGATTATGATCAACAAGTAATTTGGTACAATAAAGCACTGAAGGCGCAATACGATGCCCCTGATGCGTTCCTTTACTTGGCTCAAGCTTACCATCGACAAGGTGATTTCACTCAGGCTATAGAATACTACAATAAGTACATCGATGCAGCGCCTGACCCAATGAAAGGTGAAATAGGTTTGGAGCAAGCAGAAATTGCCAAAGAATTTAGAGACAATCCTTCTCGGTACATCGTTCAAAACGAAATACTTCTTAACTCTGCTGAGTATGACTTCTCACCAGGATGGGCCGGAGATGACTTTAATACAATTTACTTTAGCTCTTCTCGACAGGGAGCTCAGGGGATGGAGATTGATTTAAGAACAGGAGAAAGCTTTCAAGATATCTTCTTCACAACACGTGATCAAAAGGGAAAGTGGAGCGAGCCGGAGCGTCTGACGTATAGAATCAATACCATTCATAATGAGGCTACTCCTAGATTGACCAATACTTTCGATATGATGTTGTTTACGCGTTGCGAGAGTACCAAGGACGATAACAAAGGGTGTGATGTCATGATCACCCGTAAAACAGCAGATCAGTGGTCAACGGCTCAGGTGGTAGAGTTAAAGAACAATGAGAGTTCAGAACTAACTACCGCAGGGCACCCTGCTCTTACACCGGATGAAACACATATCATTTTTGCAAGTGACATGCCCGGAGGAATGGGAGGAAAAGATCTTTGGATTGCACCTTTCGACAAGGCTTCAATGACTGCAGGTGAAGCCGTGAATCTCGGCCCTGCAATCAATACGAAAGGTAACGAAATGTTCCCTTTCATTCGAAAAAACGGAGCGCTCTACTTCGCTACTGACGGTCTTGTCGGAATGGGAGGACTAGACATTTTTGTTGCTGAGAGCAATGGAGAAAACTCATGGGGTAACGTTGAAAACCTTGGTGCGCCGATTAATTCAATCGGTCATGACTTTGGAATTATTTGGGAAGGAGATTCTGAAAGAGGCTATTTTTCTTCAGATCGCAACGGAGGAAAAGGAAAAGATGATATCTACTCATTCAACCTTCCACCACTTCTATTTGCTCTTGATGGTGTAGTATATGACAAAGACACTCAGCAGCCGGTTCCCGAGGCGACTATCAAAGTTATTGGTAGCGACGGTGCTTCGTTTGAAGCAGCTACAGACGCCGGAGGTGCTTTCTCGTTTTCAGAAAAAGGAGAAGAACGCTACATCAACCCGGAGACCAATTACTCTATCGAAGTTTCAAAACCTGACTACTTGGTAGCGAAGGATCAGATCAGCACAGTGGGTATTGCTGAGTCTACCACATTCTTGAAAGAATACTTTATCACATTTACAGCTCCTGATAAGGCCATCGAATTTCCTGAGGTACGCTATGCATACAACAAGGCAGAGCTGCAGGTCAATGATGAGGTGAACTCTTTGGATTCGCTGGACTTCCTCTACAATGTTTTGGTAGACAACCCAACAATTATTATCGAGCTTCAAGCGCACACTGACTCCAGAGGTAAGGACGCTTACAACAAAGACCTTTCGCAAAGAAGGGCTGAAAGTTGTGTAGAATACTTGTCTTCAAAAGGAATACCTGCCGAAAGAATGGTCGCAAAAGGCTATGGTGAAACCAGACTTCGCATATCAGACAAGCAAATTGCTGCTTTGGCTACTGAAGAGGAAAAGGAAGCGGCGCACCAGAAAAACAGACGTACAGAATTCACCGTACTTAGTTTTGATTATGTGCCGATGGAAGAGTCGGACAACTAGGTACGTTTAAATACTTTTCAGGCATTCCAAATTTTTTGGGATGCCTTTTTTTATATCATAATGAGTCAAGAGAAAAGATATCAAGCTCGTGGTGTAAGCGCCGGAAAAGAAGATGTGCATGCCGCCATCAAAGGCATAGATAAAGGCCTTTTTCCAAAAGCTTTCTGTAAGATCATTCCTGATTACCTTACCGGTAGTGAAGACCATTGTTTGGTGATGCACGCCGACGGGGCAGGTACGAAATCATCTTTGGCTTATGCCTATTGGAAGGAAACGGGAGACCTTTCCGTCTGGAAAGGAATTGCCCAGGACGCATTGATCATGAATATAGATGACTTGCTTTGCGTGGGATGCGTCGATAAAATATTGGTGAGCTCAACCATAGGCCGAAACAAAAACCTCATAACCGGTGAAGTCATAAAAGCCTTGATCGAAGGAACTGAAGAGGTATTGGAAAATCTCAGATACCTTGGGATTGAAGTAAGAAGCACAGGCGGCGAAACTGCGGATGTAGGAGACTTGGTAAGGACAGTGATAGTAGACAGCACCGTTACCTCACGAATGCGTCGCGATGAAGTAGTCGATAATTCGAATATAAAGCCGGGTCAAGTGATCGTCGGCTTATCTTCAACAGGTCAAGCTTCGTATGAGAATGACTACAATGCAGGTATGGGGAGTAATGGCCTGACCTCTGCGAGACACGATGTTTTTCGCTCTGCTGTAGGACAGAAATTTCCTGAAACTTTTGATCCTGCAGTACCCAAAGATCTTGTTTATTCAGGAGCTTATAGCCTTACAGATAGAGTAGATTCAATGCCTGTCGATTTAGGTAAAGCCGTTCTTTCCCCAACTCGCACTTACGCTCCCGTTATTAAAGCGGTTTTACAAAAAGGTAGAGATCAAATTGGTGGAATGGTGCACTGCAGTGGCGGTGCACAAACCAAGGTTTTACATTTCGTAGATAAGCATCATATCATCAAAGACAATTTGTTCCCTGTTCCACCATTGTTCAAGGTGATTCAAGAAACATCAGGAACTGAATGGAAGGAGATGTACAAGGTCTTCAACATGGGGCATCGAATGGAAATCTATTGTGATAAACCTTTTGCCAAAACGATTATTGATATTTCAAATTCTTTCCATATCGACGCCCAAATCGTAGGAAGAGTAGAAGAAGGCAAAAAGGCTTTGACCATTACCAGTGAAAACGGAACATTCCAATACGACTAAGCGATGGATGAAAAAGAAATATTGTCAAAGTTGGGTGCCATCAAGGATCATTACCTCGAAGTGGGAAAGAAGATCATTGACCCTGAAGTAATCTCAGATACGAAGAGGTACGTCAAGTTTTCTAAAGAATACAAAGATTTGGAACCCGTTGCCGAAGCCTACGACAGCTATAAGCTCCTCTACGAAAACCTTGAGAACGCAAAGGAAATCATCCAAAGTGAATCGGATGCTGACTTTAAGGAGATGGCGAAAGAAGAACTCAACGAGCTTTTAGCCGAAAAGGAAAAAATGGAAGAGGATATCAAGCTCCTCCTCATTCCTAAAGATCCAGAGGATTCTAAGAACGCCGTGGTCGAAATTCGAGGGGGAACAGGTGGGGACGAAGCGGCCATATTTGCAGGAGACCTTTTTAGAATGTATTCGAAATACATTGAAACCAAAGGATGGAAACTAGAATTGGTGGATACCAATCATGGTTCTTCCGGAGGATTTAAGGAAGTCATATTTAACGTAACGGGAAACAATGTTTATGGAATCATGAAGTACGAAGGTGGCGTTCACCGCGTGCAAAGGGTTCCTCAAACTGAAACGCAAGGCAGGGTGCACACCAGTGCCGCTACCGTGATAGTATTGCCCGAAGCAGAGGAATTTGATGTAGAGGTAAAAGAGTCAGATTTACGAGTGGATAGTTACTGTAGCTCAGGTCCCGGAGGGCAGTCAGTAAACACGACATATTCCGCCATTCGCTTGACCCATATTCCTACCGGAATAGTGGCGCAATGCCAGGATCAAAAGTCGAAGTTGAAGAATTACGACAAAGCTCTCAGCGTGCTTCGATCTCGTATTTACGAAATCGAACTTCAGAAGAAATTGGCGAAGGATGCCGAAAAGCGGAAGTCTATGGTTTCTTCAGGAGATCGCTCTGCGAAAATTAGAACCTACAATTATCCCCAAGGTCGCGTTACGGATCACAGAATAAATCTCACACTTTATAACCTTTCGGGTGTTATGGATGGAGATATTGATGAAATTATCGAAGCTCTTCGCGTTGCTGAAAATGCAGAAAAGCTTCAAGCCAGCATAGACGAATAGCCATGAAGAAAGCCGATCTGGTTCAGTTAATACACGAGAGAAAGAGCTTCCTCTGTGTTGGCTTAGATCCGAATCCCGAGAAGATGCCGCTGCATATTCTTGAGATGGAAGATTCACTTTTCGAATTCAATAAGCAGATCATAGATGCTACACGAGAATTTTGCGTGGCTTATAAGCCGAATACTGCATTCTATGAGTCTCATGGAGCGAAAGGCTGGGAAGCGCTAAAGAAAACCAGGGATTACATTGGTTCATCTCATTTTACCATCGCGGATGCCAAGCGCGGTGACATCGGGAATACCTCGGGGATGTACGCTAAGGCATTTTTTGAAGATTCCCACTTTGACTCGGTAACGGTAGCTCCTTATATGGGCAGCGATTCGGTCAAACCTTTTCTTGGATACGATGATAAATGGGTGATATTACTTGCTCTTACCTCAAATCAAGGAGCGGAAGATTTTCAATTCTTTTCTTCTGAAGAGGGCGAAAAGCTTTTTGAAAAAGTCCTTCGAACTAGTCAGAATTGGGGCAATGATCAAAATATGATGTACGTGGTAGGGGCTACTCGCCCCGAGAAGCTCAAAGAAATCCGCGAGATCATCCCAAACCATTTTCTTTTGGTTCCGGGAGTAGGTGCTCAAGGCGGCAGCTTAGAAGAAGTGTGTAAGTATGGCATGAATGCCGATGTAGGTCTCTTGGTAAATTCAAGCCGAGGGATTATTCACGCCAGTT
Source organism: Cryomorphaceae bacterium 1068 (assembly GCA_027214385.1). Classification (NCBI taxonomy): domain Bacteria; kingdom Pseudomonadati; phylum Bacteroidota; class Flavobacteriia; order Flavobacteriales; family Cryomorphaceae; species Cryomorphaceae bacterium 1068. Next base: position 143,053 of record JAPVXR010000008.1, read on the forward strand.
CCGATCAAAATTTTGACGAAGTGGCTCGTTTTGAAGCTCGGAAGATTGCGGATAAAATGAAAGCCATCTTGTCTTAGGTTTTTTTATCTTGATGAAAATTCACGCCGATGAACGAGGATTTTCTCCACTATTTATGGAAGCATAGGCAATTTGATGCGACAGACCTCAAAACAGAACGGAATGAGGAACTGGAGATCATCCATTGTGGCTATCACAATGAGAATGCGGGTCCTGATTTTTTAGATGCTCGCGTTCGAATTAACGGTACTCTGTGGGCCGGAAATGTGGAAATTCATATCGCTTCTTCAGATTGGTACAAACATGGTCATCAAAACGACCCTGCCTATGAAAATGTCATTCTTCACGTCGTATTTAATCAAGATAAGGAAGTAGAAGCACCCGAAGGAAGTATTATCCCTTCTCTTGTTTTGAAAGATAGAATCGACTATCAATCCTATCGAAAGTACAAAGCATGGGTGGCCGCAGGAAAGTTTATTCCTTGCGATAAGATCGTTCATCAGGTGCCTCAACTCATCAAGACTTCTGCCGTTCATGCCGCTGCGGTGGAGCGGTTATCATTGAAGTCAGAGATCTCTCGCGACCACCTTTTGCAAACCAAGGGAGATATGGAAGGGGCGTTCTACCGAATCTTTTTGCGAGCTCTCGGTATGAAAGTCAATGCATTACCTTTTGAGCAATTGGCCAGAATTACTCCTTATGAGCTCATTCGGAAAGTGAGGTCCAATAAAATTCAACTTGAGGCCTTACTCCTTGGACAAGCAGGCTTTTTGGCTGAGGCCAAAACTGATCATCCCCATGTTATGCAGCTTAAAGCGGAGTTTGAATTTTTAAAAAGAAAGCATAGCTTGAATCCAATGCCGAAGTCAGCATGGAAACTTTTCAGGCTACGACCACAGAATTTTCCTCAAGTGAGATTGGCTCAACTGGCTGCTTTTTATAATAAAAGTTCATCAGTGGCCACTCCGATTTCTGGAATGGAAACCCCCGATAAGCTTTTTGACTTTTTTTCGATCAAAATCGAAAATGGATTTTGGTTAAATCATTACACCATAGATGCCGAGTCTACTGCTCGAAAAAAGTCTTTCGGAAAAGAGTTTCTCAAGCACTTGGTCATCAACGCTGCGGTACCATTTATTTTTTCATTGGCAGATTACAATCGGGACGAATCGTACAGAGAAAGGGCTATAAAACTATTGGAGCTACTTCCTTCGGAAAAAAACTCAATTATTCGTAGTTTTGAGCAACTCGACTTTAAAATAGAATCTTCTTTCGACTCTCAGGGAATCATTCAATTGAAGAATAGCTTCTGTGATAGAAAGAATTGTCTGCGTTGTAAAGTTGGAATACACTTAATGAAGAATTATGCAGAAGTTGGTTAACCATATTTACACATTTTTCGAGAAACAAGCATTTGGAGTTTGTGACTGGTGGGGCAGAATACTTGGGATTTCTTCTTCAAAAGTGCGCATGTACTTCATATATATTTCTTTTATCACGCTTGGGTCTCCACTGATCATTTACCTCTTTATGGCATTTTGGCTCGAGCAAAAAGACATCTACCGCAGACGTCATAAGAAGACCATTTGGGATCTTTAACTCCTCCTTCCCCGACTATTCTATTTTGTCAAAACATCGAATTTTAGTTCTTTAGCGGATTCCGCACCCTCGTAGGTGTGAGCATAAACCAAACTATGAAGAAAGTTCTCTCCCTTTTTGGAGCCATTTTGTTAACAGCCCTAGCAGTAAATGCTCAACTTGAGGCAACGCTTGAAGTTTCAAATGACAGTGAAAAAATAAAGGACGGGAGGGCCGAAGTTCAGGTTACAGGGGGTGTACCGCCTTATGTTTATAAATGGTCCAACCCTGATACTCCGCTTAGTTCAGCTTCGAGTAGAGGGTTGGTGGAAGGTCGACCATTCACAGTGAAGGTGACCGATTCAGCGGGTAATGAACTTTTTCTTGAAGGAGAAGTACCTGCAGAGTCTGCGGAAGAGAATATCAATTCTGTCTTTCTTCCTGTTGTAAGTGGGTTATCATCAGTTCTCTTTTGGGATCCTTTTGAGGCCATTGGAATCTATGACCCTGTAGTCTATGCAGACCAAATGCCTGTGTTTGCAACGGGTTTTAAGGAAGACAATGTCCAACGAATCTTTATGATGAAGTGGTATGCCTCAAACGGTTCTGAGGTGGAGAAAGGGGATAAGATTGCATTGATTCGAAGGAATTCAAGTGATACGCTGACAATTTTTGCGAAGAATAGTGGTGCGCTCGTTCATGAGTTCTCAGAAGGAGAGATGGTTTTTGACCGAGATGATATTGAGGCCATGGCTAGTATCGAAACGGGAATTATGGCTCGAATCAAGTACGATGAGCCGAGGCCTTTGCTAACTGCAAATGGAGACGAACAGAAAAAGAACATTCCTTTTATCGTAGTTTGGCTTGTAGCCGGTGCAATTTTCTTTACCGTAAAGATGAAGTTCATCAATTTCAAAGGAGTCAAACACGCATTTCAATTGGTAGCTGGTAAATATGACGATCCGGAAGATAAGGGAGAGGTTTCGCATTTTCAGGCACTTACTACAGCACTATCTGCTACAGTAGGCCTTGGTAACATAGCGGGGGTAGCCGTAGCGATCGTCATAGGAGGTCCTGGAGCTACGTTTTGGATGATCATTGCCGGATTACTCGGAATGGCTTCAAAGTTCACTGAGTGCACACTGGGGGTAAAATACCGACTCATCAATGACAAAGGTGAAGTATCGGGTGGACCGATGTATTACTTAAGCCAGGGCCTCGAAAAAAGAAATATGAAAGGCTTGGGAAAAGTCCTTGCCGGTCTCTTCGCCATTCTCTGTGTAGGAGGATCTTTAGGCGGAGGTAATATGTTTCAAGCCAATCAAGCTTTTGTTCAGGTTGCCAGTAAAGTACCGCTTTTTGAAGGTAATGGAGCACTCTTTGGATCCATACTAGCTATTCTGGTAGGCTTGGTCATTCTTGGCGGAATCAAAAGTATTGCTAAGGTTACGGACAAAATTGTTCCTATCATGGTTGGTATTTACGTAGGCTTTGCCGTGATCATCATCTTGATTCACATAGAGAATATTGGCGCCGCCTTCGCAGCTATTTTCAATGGAGCATTTTCACCTTCAGCACTCAAAGGTGGTGTGATTGGAGTCTTAATAGTCGGTTTCCAAAGAGCCGCTTTTTCGAATGAAGCAGGTGTTGGTTCGGCTTCTATTGCTCACTCGGCCTCTAAAACAAAGCATCCCGTTAGTGAAGGGGTAGTTGCCCTTCTAGAGCCCTTTGTAGATACTGTTCTGGTATGCACAATGACAGCTTTAGTATTGATCTTCACAGGATTCGCGACCGACCCTGCCGGACTTACCGGTTCTGAGCTCACTTCTGCTGCATTTAGCAACGTGTTTCCTTGGTTCGATTGGGTCTTGTTAATTGCTATTGTCCTGTTTGCCTTCTCCACAATGATCTCTTGGTCTTACTATGGATTGAAGGCATGGAGCTATCTTTTTGGTAGAACCAAGAAAGTGGAATACCTCTACAAGCTCATCTTCCTTATTTTTATCGTGATTGGCTCCTCTGTAGGACTGGGGAGTGTCCTGGATTTCTCTGATTTGATGATTCTTGGAATGGCTTTCCCTAATATTCTAGGGCTACTTCTTTTATCAAGTGAAGTCAGAGACGATTTAAAATCGTATTTTAAACGCATCAAATCAGGGGAGATAAAACAGTTTAAATAAATTTAGATGAAGGATGCTTGAACGGGTCAAATCATATTTTAGACATTACCGTTCAGAGCGTCGAGGAGTGATTGTTCTCGCCATTATCGTTTTCTTGTCCATTGCAGGTGTTGAAGCTTTTATGTTGTTATATGAGCCTGAAACTGAAAGAATAGACATCTTATTGGTTGACGCGAATGAAACTGCCCAATCTAGAGATTTGACGGGCGAATCGCCCACAGTTGACCAAAAGGAAAAGATTTTTTTCCCATTCAATCCAAATACACTGAGTGATTCGGGATACGCTGCCCTTGGGTTTTCAGAAAAAGAAATCAAGACGCTCAGGAATTATCAAAAGGCAGGGGCGAATTTTGAAATCAAACGCGATTTTGCCAAGCTCTTTTTTGTAGACGAAGAAGAATACCTAGAGCTCGAACCATTTATTGAACTACCCGATTCAAAGCCTAAAAAGGAATACAAAAATTACTCTGAATCGTTCGAAACCAGCACGGATAAGCCTAAGGTGAAATGGTCCGACACCGCATCGACTCAAAGCTATTCGTTCAAAGAGTTCACATGTAATCTCAATACAGCCGATACCAATGAGTTGAAAAAACTGAACGGCATCGGTTCGTTTTACGCCAAGAAGATCATTGAGTACCGTGAAGAATTGGGAGGTTATCACAGTCTGGCCCAACTTTTAGAGCTATGGAAGATGACACCGGAGAAAATTGACAAATTTGCCAATCAAGTAGTTATTGATCAGGCAGAGGTTCAGCAAATCAAAATCAACTCTGCCTCTGCTTTTGACTTATCTCAACACCCTTACTTGAGTTTTGGAGAGGCAAACAAAATAGTATTAAAAAGAGAAGAGGCAGGTGGCTTTTCCAATTCGAAAGCATTCTGTTCATCAGGCTTGTTAGATGCTGATTTATGCCGTAAACTTGTGCCCTACCTTAATTTTGTAGAATGAATCTTCGAGAAGAACTTCTTACTATAATACGCGATGTGCCTGATTTCCCGAAACCAGGCATTCTTTTTCGTGATATAACACCCATCCTTGAAAACCCTTCGGTAAGTCGTGCTGTTGTAAACGAAATGATGCGTCAGTTTGAGGGGCTGAGGATTGATGCGGTTGCCGGAATTGAGAGTCGAGGCTTTTTGTTCGGATTGCCTTTGGCTATGGAAATGAACGTTCCGTTTATCGCCATCAGAAAGAAGGGTAAGCTACCTGCAGAAACGGTTGAGCATAGCTATAACTTGGAGTATGGAAGTGCTACTATCGAAATGCACAGAGGGGTAGTGGAGCCTGGAATGAACGTGCTTATTCACGATGATCTTCTGGCGACCGGAGGAACTGCTGTGGCCAGCAGGGAGCTCATCAATCTTGAAGGAGGAACCGTAGCAGGGTTCTCTTTCCTTATTGAATTGAAGGGATTGCTCGGAAGAGAAAAACTCGCAGCTACCGACAAGCCTATTTTAAGCGTTGTCGATTACGATTGAACCACCAACTTAAAAATAAATGAATTCACAACTAACAGAAAACCAAAAGATGATCGCACAAATGGTGCAGGATTTTGGTGAGCGGGAGATTCGCCCGCATTTTATGGACTGGGACGAAAACCAGCATTTCCCGATAGACACGATGAAGAAGATGGGAGAACTCGGGCTACTTGGTGTCTTTGTGCCCGAAGAGTACGGCGGATCAGGCTTTGGATATTATGAATATTACACAGCTGTCTCCGAAATCGCAAAAATTTGCGGTTCAGTAGGGCTTTCAGTTGCCGCTCACAATTCGCTTTGCACAGGTCATATTTTGGCCTTTGGTTCTGAAGAGCAAAAGAAAAAGTGGTTGCCAAAATTGGCAACAGGAGAATGGATCGGAGCATGGGGCTTGACGGAAAGCAATACCGGTTCTGATGCACTAAGGATGAAAACCACTGCCGTAAAAGATGGCAATGAGTGGGTTATCAATGGTACAAAAAACTGGATCACTCATGGAATTAGCGGTGATGTAGCTGTTGTTCTTGTCAGAACAGGAGACTTATTGGACTCTAGAGGTATTACTGCCTTTGTGGTCGAAAGAGGAACGCCTGGTTTCAAAGCAGGGAAGAAAGAGAATAAATTGGGCATGCGAGCCTCTGAAACTGCTGAAATGGTTTTTGAAGATTGCAGAGTTCCGGAAGAGAATGTTCTCGGAAATCTGGGAGAGGGTTTTATCCAAGCAATGAAAGTGTTGGACGGGGGTAGAATTTCTATTGCAGCCCTTTCTATCGGCATAGCAAAAGGTGCCTATGAAGCCGCTTTGAAATACAGCAAAGAAAGAGAGCAATTCGGAAAACCGATTTCAAGCTTTCAGGCCATCGCCTTCAAACTAGCTGATATGGCTACTGAAATTGAAGCAGCCGAGTTATTGACGCTTCAGGCTGCCGATCTCAAGAATAGAAAAGAAGAGATGACCAAGGAGTCTGCCATGGCCAAGTACTACGCTTCTGAAGTTGCCGTGAGAGTGTCAACGGAAGCGGTTCAGGTTTTTGGTGGCTATGGTTATACCAAAGACTTTCCCGTTGAAAAATTCTACAGGGACAGCAAACTCTGTACGATCGGAGAGGGAACAAGCGAAATCCAGAAGCTTGTGATTTCAAGAAAAATTCTTTCTTGAGTATTAGTTAATTTTATTCATATATTTGCAGCCCAAATTTGAATTCAGACACATGCTTATTATACCAGTTAAAGAAGGCGAAAATATTGAGCGAGCGCTCAAGAAGTTTAAGAAGAAATACGACCGCACAGGAGTAGTTAAAGAGTTGCGTCGTCGACAGCAATTTATCAAACCTTCTATTATCAAGCGCCAAGAGAAGCTGAAAGCTATCTATGTAAATAAAGTGCACGGCAATAACGAATAGTAAGTTTGTATTTTAGATATTTAAGGCATCCGTCGCAGGCGGATGCCTTTTTTTATGATCGAAAAATTCCTGGCATATCTTCAGTTTGAGAAAAATTACAGTCTTCATACTGTTAATGCCTATCACGGCGATCTGGAGAATATTTCCTTTTATCTGACTACGAGTTTTGAATGTGGTCTGGAAGATGCGACACATCAATTTCTAAGGTCTTGGATGGTCGATGCCCTCGAGTCGGGATCATCAGCATCAACTATAAAGCGCCGAGTCAGCGCGCTAAAGTCATTTTACAAATGGAGGAAAAAGACGTTCGGAGTCCAGGTTGACCCCACGGCCAAGTTGGTTATCCCGAAAATGCCAAAGAGGCTTCCTGTGTTTGTTGAAGAGGTGGCTCTTGAAGTCGGTAGACAAGGAGCGTGTTTTGACGAATCTCATGATGGAATACGAGATCAAGCGATCATTGAGCTTTTCTACAATACAGGCATAAGATCTGCTGAATTGATTGGTCTAAAAATGGATTCAGTTGATTTTGAGCAGGGTGCAATAAAAGTACTGGGAAAGCGGAACAAAGAGAGAATCGTGCCCGTAGGACAACCAATGATTGACGCCCTTAAAACTTACCTCCTGGCTAGATATGATCTCCAAAGTATTCACGACAAAGATTACTTCTTTCTGACCCAAAAAGGAAAGAAGCTCTATCCCAGACTTGTTTATAGAATTGTCAATGACTACCTTTCAAAAGTCAGTTCGATCAGCAAAAAGAGTCCACACGTTTTAAGACACACTTTTGCTACGCATATGCTCAATAAAGGAGCAGATATAAATGCGATCAAAGAACTGTTGGGTCATTCATCATTGGCAGCGACTCAAGTATACACGCACAATAGTGTTGAGCAATTGATCAAAGTGTACCGAAGTAGCCACCCGAAAAGTTGAATTTAATTAGTTACTAACCATAAAAAATTGGACAATATGCAGATTAGCGTTCACTCCATTCAGTTTAAAGCAGACGTTAAATTGATAAACTTCATTGAAACACGACTCCAAAAGCTGGAGCAGTTTCACGACAAACTTTTAGATGCCAATGTGTATCTCAAAGTTGAAAAGAACAATGAACGAGGAAATAAGATTGCCGAAATAAAACTGAATATGCCTGGGAAGGATTTGTTTGCTAAGAGACAGGCTGCCAGCTTTGAAGAAGCCACCGATCATGTTATAGAGGCTTTAAGGCGTCAGATAAAGAAGACAAAAGAAAAGAGAGCAATAGCTTAGAGCATTGCAGATCGAAATCATAAATTTGACCACCCCAATAGGGGGTGGTTTTTTCGTTTATATCTCCCTAAAAGAGAGCATCTTTTTTATTTTTCAGAAACTCGTCAATTCTTTTTTTTGCTTTCTTTTTTTTCGACTGAAAACTTTTATACATTTGCAGACCTTTTTGGACAAAGGTTGGGCCAAAGTGTCCGAAACGTTCTAAAATTATTTTTTTGCCGATGTAGCTCAGCTGGCTAGAGCAGCTGATTTGTAATCAGCAGGTCGGGGGTTCGAGTCCCTCCATCGGCTCTTTAAAGTACTATATTGAATGGGGAGATACTCAAGCGGCCAACGAGGGCAGACTGTAAATCTGCTGGTTTCACCTTCGCAGGTTCGAATCCTGCTCTCCCCACTGGTATTAAAGAGTTTAAGCGGGAGTAGCTCAGTTGGTAGAGCATTAGCCTTCCAAGCTAAATGTCGCGAGTTCGAGTCTCGTCTCCCGCTCTACTCTTTACCAAGCCGATGTAGCTCAGGGGTAGAGCGCGTCCTTGGTAAGGACGAGGTCACGGGTTCAATTCCCGTCATTGGCTCATAGATTAGGCATTTTGCAATTGAAAATAAGAATCAAATAATCATTTAAACTACTTAGCAATGGCTAAAGAACAATTTGATCGCTCCAAACCTCACCTTAACATAGGTACCATTGGTCACGTTGACCACGGTAAAACGACGTTGACTGCTGCGATCACCACAGTACTTGCAGGTAAAGGCCTGTCTGAATTGAAATCTTTCGATTCAATCGATAATGCTCCCGAAGAAAAGGAGCGTGGTATTACCATTAATACTTCACACGTTGAGTATCAGACGGCTAACCGTCACTACGCTCACGTTGACTGCCCGGGTCACGCCGATTACGTTAAGAACATGGTAACTGGAGCCGCTCAAATGGATGGTGCTATCTTGGTAGTTGCTGCCACTGACGGTCCTATGCCACAAACGCGTGAGCACATCCTTCTTGGTCGCCAAGTAGGTGTTCCACGTATTGTTGTTTTCATGAACAAAGTGGACATGGTAGATGACGAGGAGCTTCTGGAGCTAGTTGAAATGGAAGTGCGAGAGCTACTTTCTTTCTACGAGTATGACGGAGATAACACTCCTGTAATCATGGGATCTGCACTTGGTGCATTGAACGGAGAAGAGAAGTGGGTTAAGACCGTTGAAGAATTGATGGATGCTGTTGACAGTTGGATCGAAATTCCACCACGTGAAATTGATAAAGATTTCTTGATGCCTGTAGAGGATGTTTTCTCTATCACAGGGCGTGGAACTGTTGCTACAGGTCGTATCGAAACAGGAGTAATTAACTCCGGTGACGAGGTTGACATCGTAGGTATGCAGGTGGAGAAATTGAAATCAGTAGTTACTGGTGTTGAGATGTTCCGTAAAATCCTTAACAGAGGTGAAGCAGGAGATAACGTAGGATTGCTTCTACGTGGAATTGACAAAGCAGCTATCCGTCGAGGTATGGTTATCTCAAAGCCTGGTTCTATCACTCCTCACACTAAATTCAAAGCTGAAATTTACGTGTTGAAGAAAGAAGAAGGTGGACGTCATACTCCATTCCATGATAAATACCGTCCTCAGTTCTACTTCAGAACGACTGACGTAACAGGTGAAATCATTCTTGGCGAGGGCCGTGAAATGGTAATGCCTGGTGATAACGTATCTATCGAGGTAAACTTGATCGTACCTGTAGCGATGGACAAAGGTCTTCGCTTTGCAATCCGCGAAGGTGGACGCACAGTAGGTGCGGGACAGGTAACTGAGATTATTGAGTAATTAATTAATAAACCTTGACAGTGAAGGTGAATGCCATTTTGGCGTTCACCTTTCCCTGTCAATACACGGGTGTAGCTCAGCTGGTAGAGCACTGGTCTCCAAAACCAGGTGTCGGGAGTTCGAGTCTCTCCACCCGTGCATAAAAAATAAGAAACGTGGCTAGTCTTCAAACAACATTCAGAGAATCTTACGATGAGTTGGTCCATAAAGTGACCTGGCCTTCGTGGAAACAACTGCAAAGTAGTAGCATACTTGTGCTTGTAGCGTCACTCATTATCGCTGGAATCATATTCGTAATGGATTATGTCTTCGGTGTTCAAGTTATCGATGCTGCCAGCGACGGCTTTCAGTGGAGAGGAGTTCTGGGATTTATTTACGACTTACTAGCCGACCTATAACAGCATGGCAGATTCTGCATCAAAAAAGTGGTACGTCGTTCGTGCAATTAGTGGCAAGGAGAAGAAGGTAAAGGATATGATCGAATTGGAGATCAGCCGAAGTAAGCTTTCTGATCATGTCGCTCAAGTGCTTATCCCAACGGAGAAGGTGTTTCAAATACGTAACGGCAAGAAGATTAGTAAAGAACGAAACTTCTTTCCAGGATATGTTTTGATCGAAGCTGATCTGGTAGGGGAAGTTCCTCACCTTATCAAAGGCGTTAATAATGTTATTGGCTTCTTAGGAGCTGAAAAAGGGGGAGATCCTGTTCCACTACGAACCACTGAAGTAAATAGAATATTAGGAAAAGTTGATGAGCTCGCTGAGAGCGAAGAAGAAATCAATATTCCATATGTAGTCGGAGAGAGCGTGAAAGTTGTCGATGGCCCATTCAACAATTTCAACGGAGTTGTTGAAGAAGTAAACGAAGAGAAGAAGAAACTTAAAGTGATGGTTAAGATTTTCGGTCGGAAAACTCCGCTCGAACTTGGCTACATGCAAGTTGAGAAAGAAGGCTAATTATTAACTAAACAAAGGATACACCAGAGTCTTTTGGCCGCTTTGTGAGAGTGGTCGCTTCCAGAGACACTGAATATCATAAATTAAAAACCCAAACTTGATATGGCTAGAGAAGTAAGCGGGCTAATCAAGCTGCAAATTAGAGGTGGGGCTGCCAACCCTTCACCTCCCGTAGGACCGGCTCTCGGTGCGAAAGGGGTGAATATAATGGAGTTCTGCAAGCAGTTTAACGCTCGTACACAAGATCAAGCTGGAAAAGTTTTACCGGTAGTCATTACCGTTTATACCGATAAGTCTTTTGACTTCATCGTTAAAACTCCTCCCGCAGCTGTGCAACTCCTTGAAGCTGCCAAGCTCAAATCAGGTTCGGCTGAATCAAATCGTTTAAAAGTGGGCAGTGTGTCCTGGGATCAAGTTCGCGCGATCGCAGAAGATAAAATGCCCGATTTGAACGCTTTTACAGTTGAGTCTGCAATGAAAATGGTAGCAGGGACTGCGCGAAGCATGGGGATAAATGTCAAGGGTAAAAGCCCTTTTAACGGTTAAAACTTTTGTTATGCGAGTATCTAAGAAAAGAAAAGAAGCGCTAAGCAAGTTCGATCCAACTAAAACCTACTCTCTGGAAGAAGCATCTGGTATTGTGAAAGAAATTTCAACTACCAAATTTGATTCCTCAGTAGATTTAGCTGTTCGGCTTGGCGTGGATCCTAGAAAAGCAAACCAAATGGTTAGGGGAAGTGTTTCCCTTCCACATGGTACAGGAAAAGACGTCCGAGTTTTAGTACTCTGTAATCCTGACAAAGAAGGTGATGCCACTGAGGCAGGAGCTGATTTTGTTGGATTAGACGAGTACATTGAAAAAATCAAAGGCGGCTGGACCGATGTTGATGTAATTATTACAACTCCAAACGTAATGGGGAAAGTTGGGGCATTAGGTAGAATATTAGGCCCACGTGGTCTTATGCCTAATCCTAAGACCGGAACCGTAACGATGGATGTTGCGAAAGCTGTTAGTGATGTAAAAGCAGGTAAAATCGACTTCAAAGTTGACAAGTATGGCATCATTCACGCTGCTGTTGGTAAAGCATCTTTTGATGCTGAGAAAATTCGCGAGAATGCAAGAGAAGTTTTGCAAACCCTCGTGAAGTTGAAACCAGCTGCAGCCAAAGGTTCCTACATTAGAAGCATAGCCCTTAGTGGAACTATGTCTCCTAGCGTCAAAGTTGAAGCTAAATCGGTTTCCGAATAACGGTAAAACTCAAAAAATGACTAAATCAGAAAAAAATCAAGTTATCGATGAGTTGGCCGAAACGCTATCAGCTGCAAACGTAATTTACCTTGCAGACACTTCGGAATTAGATGCCGAAGCGACCTCCAATCTCAGAAGAACATGTCATAAAAAAGAAGTTAGTCTTAGCGTTGTTAAGAACACACTTCTAAGAAAAGCCTTCGAAAAAGTAGAAGGAAAAGACTTTTCAGACATGTACGATGTATTGGCTGGCCCGACTTCGATCATGTTGAGTGAAACAGGAAATCTTCCTGCCAAACTCATTAAAGAATTCCGAAAGAAGCATCCAAAGCCAATTCTAAAAGCGGCTTACGTTGAAGAAATGTGTTTCGTAGGAGACGACCAATTGGATACCTTGACCGATATTAAGTCTCGTGAAGAGCTTATCGGAGAAGTTATCGGCTTACTTCAATCACCAATACGCAATGTTATCGGTGCTCTTGAATCAGGTAAAAACACATTGGGTGGTCTTATGAAAACACTCGAAGAACGTGAATCCTAATTTTTTTAAACAAACAGAACCACACATTAAAATCAAATAAAATGGCAGACGTTAAAGCTATAGGCGATCAATTGGTAGGCCTTACCGTAAAAGAAGTTAACGAACTAGCAGAATACCTTAAAGAAGAGCATGGTATCGAGCCTGCAGCTGCAGCAGCAGTTGTAGCAGCACCAGGTGCTGGAGGCGGCGGAGATGCAGCTGAGGAGCAATCAGAATTCGATGTAATTCTTAAGGCTGCGGGCGGCGCTAAATTGGCCGTTGTGAAACTAGTGAAAGAACTTACCGGACTTGGTCTTAAAGAGGCGAAGGGTCTTGTTGATGGAGCTCCAGGTCCTATTAAGGAAGGAGTTTCTAAAGAAGAAGCTGAATCGCTTAAGACACAACTTGAAGAAGCCGGTGCTGAAGTTGAAGTTAAGTAAGACAAAAACATATTCTTACGCTTATTGTTAGGCTCTGGGTCATCTTGCTTCGGCGAGATGGCCTGAGCCTTTTTATGCCTTATTAATATCAGGCGTTTTTTCTTAATCACACTCAAACCCTGCAGTCTTGGCTACAATCACAAAGAAAAAAGACGAGCGAATAAATTTCTCTTCTAGTAAACACAATATTGAATTTCCAGACTTTTTGGAAGTTCAAATTAAGTCGTTTCAAGAGTTTTTTCAGCTCGAAACAAATCCCGAAGACAGGGAAACGGAAGGCCTCTACAAGGTTTTCACCGAAAACTTTCCTATTACTGATACAAGAAATCAATTCGTACTTGAATTCTTGGATTATTTCGTAGATCCACCTCGATACAGCATCACAGAATGCGTAGAAAGAGGATTAACCTATGCAGTGCCGCTCAAGGCAAAATTGAAACTGTACTGCACAGATCCGGAACACGAAGACTTTGAGACTATCGTCCAAGACGTTTACTTGGGTACCATTCCATACATGACTCCGCAAGGATCATTTGTAGTGAATGGAGCAGAAAGAGTTATAGTTTCCCAGCTTCACCGATCTCCCGGAGTATTCTTCGGTCAGAGTCGTCACGCTAACGGAACCAAGTTATATTCTGCACGAGTAATTCCTTTCAAAGGATCATGGATTGAGTTTGCAACGGACATCAATGCAGTAATGTATGCATACATTGACCGTAAGAAAAAGCTTCCTGTTACTACATTGCTTCGTGCCATTGGTTACGAAAGTGATAAAGACATTCTCGAGATTTTCGACCTTGCCGATGAGTTTAAGGTTACTAAAACCGGAGCTAAAAAATTACTTGGAAGAAAGCTGGCCGCTCGTGTTCTTAAGAGTTGGGTAGAGGACTTCGTAGATGAAGATACAGGAGAAGTAGTTTCTATTGAAAGAAACGAAGTGATCATAGATCGTGAGACAATGATTGAGGAGGAGCAAATTGAGCAAATCCTTGAATCAGGAGCCAAAACAGTTATTCTTCACAAGGAGAATATCAATGCAGCTGACTTCTCGATCATCTATAATACACTCCAGAAAGATACGTCTAACTCAGAGAAAGAAGCGGTAGAGCACATCTACCGTCAACTTCGTAATGCTGAGCCACCTGATTTGGAAACGGCTCGAGGTGTAATTGACAAACTTTTCTTCTCTGAAACAAGATATGACTTAGGAGAAGTAGGGCGTTTCAGAATCAACAAGAAACTCGGTTTGGATACCGACTATTCAGAACGAACGCTTACCAAAGAAGACATCATCAAAATCATCAAGTATTTGATTGATTTGGTGAATAGCAATACAGATGTTGACGACATCGATCACTTGAGCAACAGACGTGTGCGTACCGTAGGGGAGCAACTTCACAACCAATTTGGTGTAGGTTTGGCTCGTATGGCTCGTACCATCCGTGAAAGAATGAATGTTCGTGACAACGAGGTATTTACACCAACTGATTTGATCAACGCCAAGACACTTTCTTCGGTGATTAACTCGTTCTTCGGAACGAACCAGTTGTCTCAGTTCATGGACCAGACCAATCCTCTTTCAGAGGTGACTCACAAGAGAAGAATGTCTGCACTCGGACCCGGAGGTCTCTCTAGAGAAAGAGCGGGTTTTGAGGTTCGTGACGTTCACTATACGCACTATGGCCGTCTTTGTACCATTGAAACACCTGAAGGACCAAACATTGGTTTGATCTCTTCACTTTGTGTTTTTGCAAAGATCAACAGACTAGGTTTTATTGAGACACCTTACCGAACGGTTTCCGGAGGAGAGGTTGATTTGAAAACTGAACCGATCTATTTGAGCGCCGAAGAGGAAGATGAGAAAATGATTGCTCAGGCAAATGCTCAGGTCAGCGACAAAGGAATTCTTGAATCTGAAAGAGTGAAAGCTCGAAAAGAAGGAGACTTCCCTGTAGTTGAGCCAAATGAGATTGACTTGATCGATGTTGCTCCGAACCAAATCGCCTCGATTGCTGCATCACTCATTCCATTCTTGGAGCATGATGATGCCAACCGCGCACTGATGGGATCGAACATGATGCGTCAGGCGGTTCCACTTTTAAGACCTGAGTCTCCGATTGTGGGAACAGGTTTGGAAAAGCGAGTTGCACAAGACTCTAGAGTTTTGGTTTCATCTGAAGGGACTGGAGTAGTAGAATATGTAGATTCTAAGAAAATCGTTATCCGATACGAGCGAAATGAGGAAGAAAAACTCATTAGCTTCGATGGTGATACGAAAGAATATCCTCTCATTAAATTCTTGAAGACCAACCAAGGAACGAGCATGAATTTGCGTCCGATGGTTGCAAAAGGAGATAAAGTAAGCCCTGGTCAAGTTTTGACGGAAGGTTATGCCACTCAAGGTGGAGAACTCGGAATAGGTCGAAACCTGATGGTAGCATTTATGCCTTGGAAGGGTTACAACTTTGAGGATGCGATCGTAATTTCTGAAGAAGTTGTTCGTGAGGACATCTTTACTTCTATTCACATCGATGAGTACATCTTAGAAGTAAGAGACACAAAACGTGGACAGGAAGAATTGACTCCTGATATTCCAAACGTAAGTGAAGAAGCAACAAAGAATCTCGACGAAAACGGAATGATCCGTGTAGGAGCTGAGATCCGTGAAGGCGATATCTTGATAGGTAAGATTACTCCGAAAGGAGAAACTGATCCTTCGCCTGAAGAGAAACTTCTTAGAGCAATCTTCGGTGATAAAGCAGGAGATGTGAAAGATGCTTCTTTGAAAGCTTCACCTTCATTAAGAGGTGTTGTGATCGACAAGAAGTTATTCGCAAAAGCGGTTAAGTCGCCAAAAACCAAAGCAGCCGAGAAAACCATTGTTGAGGAAATCGACAAACAGTTTGACAAGGACTGTGCAGACTTGAAAGCTTCGTTGATAGACAAGTTGAACAAGCTGGTTGCGGGTAAAACTTCTCAAGGAGTATTCAACAACTTCAAAGAAGAGCAGATCAAGAAAGGTGTTAAGTTTACTCAGAAGGCATTGAATGCGATTGACTATGCTATAGTTAACCCGAGCAGATGGACCACTGATGACCACATCAATACTTTGATCAAAAAGCTGATCCACAACTACAATATCAAACACAACGACTTGGTAGGTGCGCACAAGCGTAAGAAGTTCCAAATCACCATAGGTGATGAGCTACCAAGCGGAATTTTGAAATTGGCTAAAGTGTACATCGCCAAGAAGCGCAAGCTTAAGGTGGGAGATAAGATGGCGGGACGTCATGGAAACAAGGGTATCGTTGCGAAAATTGTTCGTAAGGAAGATATGCCTTACCTAGATGATGGAACTCCTGTAGATATTGTTCTTAACCCACTTGGTGTACCTTCTAGAATGAACCTTGGTCAGATCTACGAAACCGTTCTCGGTTGGGCAGGTAAGAGACTGGGGATGAAATTCGCCACTCCGATTTTTGACGGTGCTTCCATTGATCAAATCAATGAATACACTGACAAAGCAGATGTTCCACGTTACGGTGTGACAACACTTCGAGATGGAGGTACTGGAGAGCACTTTGACCAACCGGCAACAGTAGGTGTGATTTACATGCTGAAACTTGCTCACATGGTTGATGACAAAATGCACGCACGTTCAATCGGACCATACTCACTCATTACACAGCAACCACTCGGAGGTAAAGCTCAGTTTGGAGGCCAGCGTTTTGGAGAGATGGAGGTTTGGGCACTCGAAGCATTTGGTGCATCAAACATCTTGCGAGAGGTACTAACAGTAAAGTCTGATGACGTAGTTGGTAGAGCGAAAGCCTACGAATCTATTGTGAAAGGAGAGAATATGCCCGAACCGGGTATTCCAGAATCATTCAACGTGCTCTTGCACGAATTGAGTGGTCTCGGACTTAAAGTTAGTCTAGATTAAGTATAGTGTTAACGGAGTTTTCAACGAAAGAAAATCATTCCAATGGCCTTAAAAAGGGATAAAAAAATAGAATCAAGCTTCAACAGTATCACCATAAGCCTCTCTTCTCCTGAAGAAATTCTTGAGAAGAGTCATGGTGAAGTGTTAAAGCCCGAAACCATAAATTACAGAACCTACAAACCAGAGCGCGATGGTTTATTTTGCGAGCGAATTTTCGGTCCTGTAAAAGATTACGAATGCCACTGTGGTAAGTACAAGCGAATCCGATACAAAGGAATCGTATGTGACCGCTGTGGTGTAGAGGTAACAGAGAAGAAAGTGCGTCGTGAGCGTCAAGGACACATCTCCTTGGTTGTTCCTGTTGCGCACGTGTGGTACTTCAAGTCATTGCCTAATAAAATCGGTTACCTTCTAGGTCTTCCTACGAAGAAGCTGGACCAAATCATTTACTACGAGCGCTACGTTGTTATCAATGCAGGTCCTGCCGTAAATGAAGAGGGTGAGCAACTATCTCGTATGGATTTCCTTACGGAGGAAGAGTACATCGATATCTTAGAGACGCTTCCAAAGGAGAACCAATATTTGGATGAAAGTGATCCGAATAAGTTCGTCGCGAAGATGGGAGCTGATGCTCTGCACGATTTGCTTAAGACCACCAATCTCGATGAATTGTCATACGAGTTGCGCCACAAAGCCAACACAGAGACTTCTCAACAGAGAAAGAATGAAGCACTTAAGCGTCTTCAGGTTGTTGAAGCATTCCGTGAAGCAAATACTCGAATTGAGAACCGTCCCGAGTGGATGATTATCAAAGTAGTGCCCGTTATTCCGCCGGAATTGCGTCCACTCGTTCCTCTTGATGGAGGACGTTTTGCTACTTCTGACTTGAACGATCTTTACCGAAGAGTAATTATTCGAAACAACCGTTTGAAGCGATTGATTGAAATCAAAGCTCCTGAGGTGATTTTAAGAAACGAGAAGCGTATGCTGCAAGAAGCGGTAGACTCCCTTTTCGATAACTCAAGAAAGTCTTCAGCGGTAAAAACAGAATCAAACCGACCATTGAAATCCCTTTCAGACAGTTTGAAAGGAAAGCAAGGTCGATTCCGTCAGAACCTTCTCGGTAAGCGTGTTGACTATTCTGCGCGTTCTGTAATCGTTGTAGGTCCTGAGCTGAAACTTCACGAGTGTGGTTTGCCAAAAGACATGGCAGCTGAGCTTTACAAGCCATTTATCATCCGAAAGATGATTGAAAGAGGTATTGTAAAAACCGTGAAATCAGCAAAGAAAATTGTTGACAGAAAAGAGCCTGTTGTTTGGGATATCCTAGAGAATGTTTTGAAAGGGCATCCTGTACTCCTCAACCGTGCACCAACTTTGCACCGTTTGGGTATTCAAGCTTTCCAACCAAAATTGATAGAAGGTAAAGCAATCCAATTGCACCCGCTTGCATGTACTGCATTCAACGCCGACTTTGACGGTGACCAGATGGCAGTCCACTTGCCTTTGGGCAATGCAGCCATTTTGGAAGCGCAGCTTTTGATGATTGCATCGCACAACATCCTTAACCCTGCGAATGGAGCACCTATCGCCGTACCTTCTCAAGATATGGTATTGGGTCTTTACTACATTACCAAAGGGAGAACCAGTGATAAAGAGCATACGGTAAAAGGAGAAGGAAAAATCTTCTACAGTCCTGAAGAGGTGGAGATTGCGTACAACGAAGGAATGCTTGCGTTACACGCTCACATAAAATTCCGTTACGAAGATATCGACGGAAAAACACACCTGCTTGAGACGACGACCGGTCGAGTTCTTTTCAATAACATGGTTCCGAAGGAAGTAGGTTATTTGAACCAAGTACTTACGAAGAAAGCACTTCGTGATATTATCGGTACGGTAATCAAAACCGTAGGTATGGCACGAGCAGCTAAATTCTTAGATGATATCAAGCAAGTAGGATACTACATGGCCTTCAAAGGCGGACTGTCATTCAATTTGAATGATGTAATGATTCCGCCGGAAAAAGAAGTGTTGGTAGATAAGGCTGTTGAAGAAGTTAAGGCTGTAACCGATAATTACGGTATGGGTCTTATAACAAACAATGAGCGCTATAACCAGATCATCGATATTTGGACGCATACGAATTCGAAGTTGACCAATATCTTGATGGACAACCTCAAGAACGATAAGCAAGGGTTCAACTCAATTTACATGATGTTTGACTCAGGTGCACGTGGATCTAAGGAGCAGATTCGTCAGCTCTCAGGAATGAGGGGACTGATGGCAAAGCCTCAGAAATCAAGTGCTACAGGAGGACAGGATATTATTGAAAACCCGATTCTTTCGAACTTTAAGGAAGGACTTTCTATTCTTGAATACTTCATCTCTACTCACGGTGCGCGTAAAGGACTTGCCGATACGGCTCTTAAAACTGCCGATGCAGGATACCTAACACGTCGTTTGGTAGATGTAGCCCAGGATGTCGTTATCCTCAATGAAGATTGTGAAACCCTCCGTGGTTTGGTAGCAACTCCATTGAAGAAGAACGAAGAAATCGTTGAGACACTTAACGAAAGAATCTTAGGACGTACTTCTGTACATGATATACTCCACCCCGAAACGGATGAAGTAATCGTTGAATCAGGTGAGCAAATTACCGAGGAAATAGCTCAACTCATTGACGAAGCCGGAATTGAGGAAGTAGAAATTCGTTCGGTACTGACTTGTGAAGAAAAACGAGGAGTATGTGCGAAGTGCTACGGTAGAAATCTTGCCTCAGGTAGAATGGTTACAAGAGGAGAAGCTGTTGGGGTTATCGCTGCGCAGTCTATTGGTGAACCGGGAACTCAGCTTACGCTTCGTACCTTCCACGTTGGGGGTACAGCTTCTAACATTGCTGATGAATCAGAAATTAGAGCGAAAGCCGCAGGTACGGTTGAACTGGAAGAAATGAGAACCGTTGAGAGCGTAGCTGCTGATGGATCTAAGAGAATCATTGTAGTTGGTCGTTCAGGGGAGATGCGTCTGATTGATGCAAAAACAGGAGTGGTTATCGCTACCAACAATATTCCTTATGGAGCCGAACTCTTTATCAAAAATGGAGCTAAGGTGAAAAAAGGGGATGCGATTTGCCAATGGGATCCCTATAACGCTGTAATAATCTCAGAAGCCGCAGGTAAAATCCAATTCGAAAACTTTGAAGAGGGTATAACTTACCGTGAGGAAGTTGATGAGCAGACGGGTTACCGTGAGAAGGTAATTACTGAGCGTCGTGATAAGAAAAAGAACCCTGCGATTCTAATCATTGACAAGAAATCCAAGGAAGTTGTAAAAACTTACAACTTACCTGTAGGAGCTCACGTGAATGTTGAGGAAGGAAAAGAGATCATCTCAGGATTTATTCTTGCTAAGATTCCACGTATTTCCGGTAAGACAGGGGATATCACGGGAGGTTTGCCACGAGTTACTGAGCTTTTTGAAGCACGTAACCCTTCAAACCCGGCAGTGGTTAGTGAAATCGACGGTATTGTTTCCTACGGAAAAATCAAGCGTGGTAACCGCGAGATTATGGTGGAAAGCAAAACAGGTGAAATCAAGAAATACCTTGTTTCTCTGAGCAAGCACATCTTGGTACAAGAAAATGACTTTGTGAGAGCAGGTCAGCCTCTATCGGATGGAGCTATTACACCAAGCGATATATTGGCAATTCAAGGACCCACTAAAGTACAGGAGTACTTGGTAAACGAGATCCAAGAGGTGTACCGATTGCAAGGTGTGAAAATCAACGACAAGCATTTTGAAATTGTTGTTCGACAGATGATGCGTAAAGTAATAATTGAAGATCAGGGAGATACTCGATTCCTAGAAAAGCAAAGTGTTGAGAAGATCGACTTCATGGAAGAGAATGACAGACTCTTCGGTATGATGGTGGTTGTTGAGGCAGGTGATGCCCCTAACGTTAAGCCTGGTCAGATACTTTCAGCCAGAAAGCTTAGAGATGAGAACTCTCAACTGAAGCGTAAGGACATGCAGCAAATAGAAGCGCGTGAAGCAATTCCTGCTACATCGCGTCCGTTGCTTCAAGGAATTACGAGAGCTTCACTTCAAACGAAGAGCTTTATCTCGGCTGCTTCTTTCCAAGAGACCACAAAGGTTCTTAACGAGGCTGCAGTAAATGGTAAACGAGACAATCTCTTAGGATTGAAGGAAAACGTAATTGTAGGACATTTGATCCCTGCAGGAACCGGTTTGCGAAAATTCCAAAAAGTGAATGTTGGTTCGAAAGAAGAATATGAGAAACTCATAGAGAAAAAGAGTACCGAAGCCACCGCAGTGGAGGCTGGAGAATAACTTCAATAACAAACAAAAGGCCATCCCTCTAGCGGATGGCCTTTTTTTATCATAATCAACTATGGCTGATCAAAATCAAAATAAAGACCAAAAGAAGAATCAACTCAATATAGAGTTGAAAGAGGATGTGGCAGATGGCATCTATTCAAATTTGGCCATAATCACCCATTCTAATGCTGAATTTGTAGCGGATTTTATTCGAGTTATGCCAGGTATGCCCAAGGCAAGAGTGAAGGCCAGAATCGTATTGACTCCGCAACATGCTAAACGTTTGATGCGTGCCCTACAGGACAATATTCAAAAATTCGAGTCTGTTCACGGAAAGATTTCTGACAGCAATCCAAATGATGGTGGTGGAGGTTTTCCAATGAATTTTGGTGGCCCTACAGCCCAAGCTTAAAGCTCATAAACGCTTTTGTTGAAGATAGTATAGCCAAAGTTAAAGAAGAAACTCCAAGGTCCCTCATCTCTACTGTCATAGTAGTTGAGATTCAGACTAACAGGCCCTAGAGGGCTGTGGAAAACCAAAGCTGAGGCACCAATAAAATAGCGGTCTTCAAAAGGCTCTGTGAATTCGGCGTCATTTGAGCCGTTTCTAATAATTTCCTGACCAGGTTGAAAGGCATATCCTTCAATACGCACTTCAAAATTCTTTCGGAGCTCAATAATTGACTTCAAGCCAAGTGCCACATATTCAGTTGTTCTGAATTCATCTAAAAAGATGGTTTTACTTTCTGGAATGGGGGTGTAAGCTGGAGCAGAAATGAGTGAAGCGTTGTAATTCTCAAAGAAGGGTTTATTGGAGTAAAGTGCTTCTGCATCAAACCCAAAAGTTACGGGCCCCAAATTTGCAAAGTAATTTTGGTACTTGAGTTTTGCCTCAAACCACTTGTGATCATCCTTGAATTGGAAAGACTCTTCTAAAACAGTCGTAGAGCCATACTCTGTAAGCTCTTCTCCGACTACACCTCTAACTGATATCTGCAAACGAGTACCACTATTGGGGTATACCTTACGGTTGAGCGTATTTCGATCAATTCCTACTCCTATTGTTCCCAAAGTAAAATTGGTAACATCAGAAGTATCTGCTACCGTAAAATCTTCCGTCTGGTAGTATCGATCTTCGGTTTCCCCATAGTCGAAATCAGCGGTGAGGATGGTGTTATTACCCAAAGAGGCGATGAAGTCTATTCCACCGTAAGTTTCACTTTTTACGATAAATGAAGGTCGAGAAAGCTCAAAAAAGGTTGCGAAGCTTCTGAAATAGTCCCAGCGATTCAAGACCACATGAGGTGCAAAGCTGAATCGTTTTTTTCCTCCGAAATCTATATTCGCACGTAAAAGAACAGAACCGTAGAACTTACCAAAATAGCTATTGGCCATGATGCTGGTAGAGCTTCGGCCAAAAAGGTTGTACTTCACACCTACATAGCCAAAATTCACGGGTCTGGAAGAAAAATTTCCTCCAAAGTAGAGTTTCAAGTCCTTTTCCTGCCTAATTCGTAACGCGACGTTGTAGGCATCTTCGCTTTCGTAATATGTTGCGTATGGCTGCGTGTTTTTAATTTTTCCGTCTTGGGCTAGCCGAAGAAATTGTGGTTTGAAATCAGAAAAGGTGTAAGCGTAATCATACTTTTCAGGACCTAGAGTGCTTGAAATGTAGGTTTTCTGATTAGCTGTTAATTCACCTAGAATATCTATTGTAGAAATATTCTTTTCTGGAATTTGAGAGTTGAATAGTGCGCGCAGACTGTCAAGATCCTCGATGGTCCGTCGACTCTCGGTATTCTCTAAAATTTCATCTACCTGTGCCAGAGCGCTTAGGTAGCCACTCTCAATTTGCTCATCAATGGAAGCAAAATCGAATACACCAAGTTCTGATGGTGGAAGAATAAGGACTCCATTTTCACAGTGCAAAGAAAAATCAGTTTGACTACTGATCATATTCCTTATTTGAGAGAAAAGGTCGTCTTCCGTCGGTGGATCAATAACGGAAGCCACATTGCTACCGATCACGTAGTCCGGTAAAAATTCATCGTACATCACGTCAGCCGGGAAGTTATTGTATAACCCCCCATCATAAAGCAATGTGCTATCGACTGAAATTGGTTGAAAGTAAAAAGGGTAAGTAGTTGAGGCCCGCAGAGCTCTTGATAAACTTCCTTCTCTAAATACAACTTCTTCTTTCTTTGTGATATCCGCAGCAACGCATCGGAAGGGAACCATGAGGCTATCGAAATCATAGTTTGCGACCGCGGCAGGACCCGAGAAAATATCCATAAACATATACTCCATTAGATTTGGAGTGACCAGGTTCGTCGGGAGGCTAGCACCTAAGATGTTTTTGGGATTTACTTTTATTCTGATGATGGATGCATCATAAAGCTCTTGTGTGAAATAGTAAACATCCTTTTTATCGAGCTTCCCCTCAATAGCCAATAAAAACTCGGGGCTTTTTGCAAATTGGATGATTTCCTCGACAGAATACCCCGAAGCATATAGTCCACCAATCAAGGCGCCCATGGAGGTACCGGTAATGTAGTCGATCGGAATATTGTTTTCTTCCAGAGCTTTTATTACACCTATATGCGCCAAACCCGCTGCCCCACCACCGCTCAGTACCAATCCCACTTTCTGAGCCTGAAGGACACATGAAGTAAGCACAAAAATCACAAGGGTGATTGATGATCGCAGTCGGTTGTGCATTTTCATTGCGATAAATCTACTGTTTTAACGCGGCAAGAATCAATGGATGTCGCCTCAAATTTAGCTTAGTTCCTTAAAAGACGTGAAAATTCTTCAAGGTAGTCTATCGATTTTGCTTGCCGCGAGCCATACCACGAAAAGCATTCTCCATCGACCAAGAGTGTTGGGATGCCAAAAGCTGAGCAAATAGATTTACGTTGTGATTCCTTGAAAGGGTATGGCTCTGAGCTAAGTAGAATGAAGTCAGGCTTTAGCTGCGTAATTTGATCTTGTGCTATTTCAGGATAGCGAAGCCCCTTTTCCCCCCAATCGGATAACACATTATCAAGACTCAAATGAGACATTAAATCAGAAATGTAAGTATCGGTACCTGCAGCCATATAAGGTTCTCTCCATATCAAGTACAATACTTTTGGCCTTGGCTCGATCTTCGGTATGGATTTGAATCCTTTAGAAATGATTTCAATCAAATCTTGAGCATTCGCTTGGGATCTGCCAATTTCCCCCAACTTTTCAATCAAATCAACGCTTTGGTCGATAGTAGAAACGTCGCTGATAAAAACAGGGAGACCCACTTCCATCAACTTTTCTACTGTGGGTTTTGTATTCTCCTCTTTATTGGCCAGAATCAAATCAGGCTCAAGCTCTTTGACCAAGTCGACTTTCACATTTTTAGTACCACCGACATTAACAGCGGTGCCCAGGCTTTTTGGATGGACACAGAATTTCGTCTTTCCAATAACTTCAAAGCCCAGATCGTATGCCAATTCAGTTATGGAAGGCACCAATGAAACGATTCTATGAGGTGTCTTTTCCAGTTGTAGTTCTCTTCCTATTTGGTCGAGAATCTTCATAATTACTGAAGAGAAGAAATGAGGTCATGACGAGAAATGATGTGGTAGTTTTCTTCGTCGATTTTCACCACAACCGCTGAGTTTTCCTTATTGATGAGCTTGGTCAAAGAACCAATCTCTTCGTTGCTCTCCACTATAGGAAAAGGCTTGTTCATGGAATCTTTCACTTTTACTTGTGTGGTATCTACTCCGTCACTGATGAGTTCGAAAAGCTTTCTTTCGTCAATTGAACCTACAAATGAGCCATTGTCTCTTACAGGAATTTGGGAGATGTCATACTTCTTCATTTTCGCAATGGCATTGCTCACCGGTTCGCCCGAAGCTATGGTTACCAAAGGTTGATGTATGTGCTTGTTCACCAAATCCAGAGCACTCTTGTTAAGTACATTCAAAAATCCACGATCGCGCATCCAATCATCGTTGTAGATTTTTCCTACATAGCGCGATCCATGATCATGAAAGAGAACCACAACCACGTCATCTTCGGTGAGCTCGTGCTTCATCTGCTCTATCACAGCGTAAGCCGAACCACAACTATACCCGAGTAGTAAACCTTCTTTTCTGGCTAAATCTCTGGCATAAAGCGCACCGTCGCGATCCGTTACTTTCTCAAAATGGTCGATGAGGCTGAAGTCTACGTTTTTCGGTAAGATGTCTTCACCTATACCCTCTGTGATGTATGAGTAGATTTCGTTTTCGTCAAATTCTCCCGTTTCATGGAATTTTTTGAAAACGGAACCATAGCTGTCCGCACCCCAAATCTTGATGTCAGGATTTTGCTCTTTCAAATATTGAGCTACTCCAGATATTGTTCCTCCCGTTCCGACACCTACCACAAAATGTGTGATTTTTCCTTCCGTTTGTTCCCAAATTTCAGGACCCGTTCCTTCGTAATGCGCCTTCCTATTGCTCAGGTTGTCGTATTGATATGGATAAAATGAATTCGGAATTTCTTTATTCAGCCTTTCAGCCACGCTGTAGTAAGACTCAGGATGATCAGGAGATACATTGGTAGGGCAAACGATTACCTCTGCACCCATAGCTCTCAGAATATCCATCTTCTCCTTACTTTGTTTATCACTTAACGTGCAAATGAGTTTGTATCCTTTTACGATGCAAGCCAGCGCCAACCCCATACCCGTATTTCCGGATGTACATTCTATAACGGTTCCTCCCGGCTTGAGCTTACCTTCTTTTTCGGCATCCTCTATCATTTGTAATGCCATTCTGTCCTTGGTACTATGTCCCGGGTTGAAGTATTCCACTTTAGCATAGACCGTTGCAGGAATGTGTGAGGCAATCCTGTTCAGCTTTATCATCGGTGTTTCGCCGATGGTTTCCAGGATGTTGTTGTATATATTGGGGTGATTCATGTCAATTTTTTTGCGAAGGTAAGGACTTAATTAAAGCGAATGGCCTTAGAAGGTCGTATGCCATTAATCGCCAGTGTAGGCAGGGTCATCATAAGGACGCAAATCAGAAAAACTCCGATGTTCAAACCAACGATATAATCAATGCGAAGGAGAATGGGCACTTCCGAGACATAGTAATTGGCAGGATCCAATTTTAAAAATCCATACTCTCCTTGGAGAAGGCAAAAAGAAATACCAATGACATTTCCTATGATCATCCCCAATAGAATGATGTACCCTGCCTGGTAAAGAAAAATTTTCTGGACCGTTTGAGCGGACGCTCCAATGGCGCGGAGGATACCGATCATGGGAGTTCTTTCCATAATCAGAATTAATAAGGCTGAAGTCATATTGATTACCGAGATCAGAATCATCAAAGAGATGATGACTGCAGTATTGAGATCGAGCATTTCAAGCCAGTTGAAGATCTCAGGCGACTTTTGTCGAATTGTGGTAGTCCTTAAATTGTAATTGAGATGTTTGTAAATAATCTCCTCCATCTTACCCAGCTTTTGGTAATTGCTGAGCATTACCTCAAAACCTCCTGTATAATACTTAGCGCTTCCTCCTGAAGTGGTGATTTCCACTTCTGAATCTTCGGGACATCGGCACTCCGAAGCGGGGAGCCCTTGGTGATTGTAGCGGAAGAATGCAGTGTCAGAGAGCGTGCCTTTTTCTCTTACCACCACATAAATGGTGGTGTCTCCCAAAAGGCAGAATTCATGAGGGCCTTGACCGCGCAAAGAGTCCGCGCTCCAAATCAGTTTTGACCTGCCCTTCCCTCCAAAACCAAAACCTTTGAGCGATACTTTGCCATCTTCGCAACCTACCAATTTTAGATTGGCTTCAAGTCCCCACTGATTAATTCTCTTGATCTGATCAATGTGCACCAAAACGAATTGTTCGTCTAAGTCTTGAAGACCTGTCTCGTAAATACCCACGATGTCAAAATTTCTTTGACTCATGCTTCCTTTGGCATTTTGGAAGTAGATAGCTACTTTTTCTCCTACATTGGTTTGCAGCCTTCCGGCCAAAAAAGAGGAGAGTAGAAGTTGATTTTTTGACTCGTCTAAAGAGAAATCAGGGATAACACCTTCTTTTAGGTTTTTTTCAAAAAAGGACCAGTTGTAGTCCCAGGCGACGCCTTTCAAAATAACTCCCTGAATATTATCTCTGGTTTCAATCACACCTTCTTTCAGCGCAAATTGATTGATGTTTTCTACTGCTTCTAGCGTATCGAGAGAAGGGTAAAATGGTTGATTCACTAGAAGTTTAGGCTGACTCAATCCTTGGCCGCTACCAAAATTGGTGATTTGGATATGCGAGCCAAAGCCAATAACCTTTTGTCTGATTTCGTTTTGAAAGCCGATGACTATGGCTACAGCCACTATCATTACTGCCATTCCGAGAGCAATACCTATGGTGGCAATTCGAACAATCGGACCTGAAAGACCTTTTTGCTTACTTTCCCGTTTTATTAATCGCTTTGCAATAAAAAGAGCTGTATTCAATGTTTGTGTCTTTCCTTTCCAGCAAAAGTATGAATTTCGTCTTCTCCATTTTGGGCATTTCACTCTTCCTTTCTTGTGGGATAGCTCCCGACGTGTCAGGACAGCCCGAAGAGTCAAGTCCACAGGTTGAAAGTGCAAAACCTGGAATCTATGATTTTGAACGCTTGTTATCGCTTATCGGAGATTCCAAAGTGGCTGTTGTAACCAATCATACGGGCTCTATTGAAGGTGTGCACATCGTAGATTCCTTACTCAGTTCGGGTGTGGTTGTGAAACAAGTATTCGCGCCCGAACATGGTTTTAGAGGAGATCGCGCTGATGGAGAGAATATTGACGATACAGTTGATAGGAGAACAGGAGTTCCCGTCTTTTCTCTCTACGGCAACACTAAAAAACCTTCAAAAGAGAGTCTGGAAGACGTCGATCTTGTCTTGTTTGATATACAGGATGTTGGCGCCCGGTTTTATACCTACTTAGCCACATTGCATTACGTAATGCAAGCTTGCTCTGAGCAGAATATTCCCTTAATTGTGGCAGACAGACCAAATCCCCACACTCATTACGTTGATGGACCTGTTCTGCAAGAGAAGTTCAAAGCTTTTGTAGGGCTTCATCCTGTACCTATTGTTTATGGGATGACCATTGGTGAGTACGCGCTAATGCTGAATGGAGAAGGGTGGCATGAAGCCGCACCCTGTGATTTGACCATTTTGCCCTGTCTGAATTATGGAAGAAACGTTCCATACGAGTTTCCGATCAAGCCATCACCAAATCTACCCACCATGGAGTCTGTCTACTTGTATCCTTCTATTTGCTTGTTTGAGGGTACGAAGGTCAGTGTGGGACGTGGAACCGCTGAGCCCTTTACGATCATAGGTGAGCCTGGAAATAAAAACGGAGATTTTCAGTTTATTCCTGAGCCAAAAGAAGGTGCATCCATCAATCCGAAACACAATGGAGAGACCTGCCATGGCTATGATCTGTCTGACTTCATTTTAAAACCTGCTGGAATTTCAGAACTTGATTTCACTTGGCTCGTAAGAATGTACAATGAAACCGATGATAGAAAAGATTTCTTTTTGAAAAGCATGTATTTTGATAAGCTGGCTGGGACGGATCAATTGAGAAAAGATATTTCCATTGGAGTAGATCTGGACACTATCCGTGAAAGTTGGCAAGAAGACTTGAATACCTTTAAAGCCATTCGTGCAAAATACCTTATTTACAAAGACTAAATACTCAGAGAATGGAAACACTGTTAACTGTATTAATCGAGGCTGTCCCGACGCTAATCATTGCAGGACTGATCTTGTACATTTTTCATGAATACATGAGATTTGTGAATGAGAGAGATAAGCGTTTAGCATTGTTGAATTCCAAGACTAATTCGAGAACCAATACTTCTGATGTATCTGTGCCAACGAATGATTTTGCCGCAAAACTTCGACTTCAAGCTGCTGAGCGTTTTGTGCTTTACTTGGAGCGAATTGAACCCGGACGACTTGTGATGCGAACACATCAAAACGGGATGTCAGCTAAGATGCTTCAAAACGAAATCTTGAAATCAATCAGAGAAGAGTTCGATCACAATCTTTCTCAGCAGATTTATATTTCAGAAAATGCCTGGAATCTGATCAAAGGCGCAAAAGATGAGATGACCAAATTTATTACGGCCACAGGAGAAGGAATGAAGCCCGATGCCACTTCCATAGACTTTAGCAGAAAAATGTTTCAAGCTGCTTCAAAAGTTGAGAAGCTTCCGGGCGATGTAGCCTTAGAATACCTTCGGCACGAAACAAATGAGCTTTTTCAAAAATAGATTTCTCTGGCAGTTCGATAGGTATTAGCGTGTGCTTCGATGATGACACTTATTTTTTTTGAATAGCCGCCACCCATATTGAATACCACTGGTATACTGCGTTTTTTCGTTTCGGTAAAAACAATCTCATCTCTTTTTTTGCAGCCATTTAGTGACAGAGACAAGCGGCCAAGCTTGTCGGATTCTAAAACATCAACACCTGACTGAAAGAAGACTAATTCAGGGCGAACCTTATTGATAAGATCAAGGAGAGTTTCGCTAAGTGCTTTTAAGTAGTGTTCATCTTCAGTCCCATCGGGAAGGGCAATGTCTAGGTCTGAATTTTCCTTTCGCAGAGGGTAGTTCTTTTCACCATGCATGCTGAAGGTGAACACCCTCGGATCATTTTCAAATATTTTTGCGGTACCATTTCCTTGATGAACATCGAGGTCAATCACTAGGATTTGTTTCACTCCCAGTTCTTCGATGGCATAAGCCGAACCAACAGCGATATCATTAAGTAGACAAAAACCTTCTCCACGATCTCTGAAGGCATGGTGGGTTCCTCCGGCAATGTTAGCGCTAACTCCGTTTTGAAAGGCATAATCTATAGCCTCTATAGTACCTTGGGTAATGATCAACTCCCTTCTGACCAATTTATCACTCAAAGGAAAGCCGGTAGCTCGCTCCTCCTGTCTGCTGAGACTTTTGGTGAGTAACTTGTCTAAGTACTCACGAGTATGAATACGCAAAATTCTTTTTTCAGAAACTTCTGATGGATCGAAGAAGTTTTCTCTCTCCATGGTGCCTTCGTGCATCAATTGCTGAGGTAGAAGGTTGTATTTTTCCATCGGAAAACGATGCCCTTTGGGAAGTTCATGGGCATAGTGTTCGTTCCAGGCTACTTTAAGCATGTTTTCTCAACCATCTAGTAGATGGAAAGTTTATTGTTTGAGTTCAAATGATTTGAAACCGGTATTTAGCCAAGGACGAATAGTAACGGTCTTTAGGGTGCTACAGCTTGCATGAGGTAGCCACAAATCAACGCTCCATAAGTTCCTAATGCATATCCTAAGACAGCCAGTAATACACCCACTGGTGCCAATGAGGGATGGAAGGCTGCGGCCACGACTGGTGCAGAAGCTGCTCCTCCAATATTGGCTTTGCTGCCAACCGCTAAAAAGAAATAGGGGGCACGAATGATTTTTGCCACTACTATAAGAATGACGACATGGACAATCATCCAAGTTAGACCGACTAAGAAAATCGCGGGATTTTCAAATACTGCCATCACGTTCATTTTCATTCCGATCGTGGCTACTAGAATATAGATGAATACGCCACCAACTTTGCTGGCGCCTGCTCCTTCATAATTTCGAGCTTTTGTAAAACTCAGAGCTATTCCAAACGCTGTCGCTAGTACGATCAACCAAAAGAATCCTGAACCCAGACTGAAAGTATCGGCTAAGTAGGGAGCATTTTCCTTAATCGCAGGAGCT
Organism: Cryomorphaceae bacterium 1068; assembly: GCA_027214385.1. Classification (NCBI taxonomy): domain Bacteria; kingdom Pseudomonadati; phylum Bacteroidota; class Flavobacteriia; order Flavobacteriales; family Cryomorphaceae; species Cryomorphaceae bacterium 1068. Next base: position 174,046 of record JAPVXR010000008.1, read on the forward strand.
ATGATTGACGATAGGAGGTGAGCCAATCCAGTGAGACCGAAGGCGATTCCCAAGATTACAGTGAAGTCTGTGAAAGAAGGCACTCGCTCTATCTTCTTACTGAAATTATGCATGTAATTTTTTAGCGATTCAACGCTAGAAGAATCAGCCTTGAAAAAACGGTCTATCTGAGCTGATTTCCCAACTCCCAGTAAAAGAAAGAACATCCACACTTCGGCCACAATAATGTCTACAGTGATCATCATAGAGTACATGGAACCAGTGATCAGGTTTTCGTCACCCCTAAAAATCTCGAACATCGCCGCCTGATTTGCACCACCTCCAATCCAGCTACCCGCGATGGTAGTCATACCTCTCCACACCTCATGAGGTGGAACACCGCCAACCACATCGGGGGCAATGAATGAGAAGAGAAGAATTGCTAAAGGTCCTCCAATTACAACTCCTATTGTTCCTGCAATGAACATAATAAGTGCTTTCGGCCCTAGCCGAAAAACTTCTTTTAAACTAATACTGAGCGTAAGAAGAATCAAACTGGCAGGCAGGAGGTATCGAGAAGCCACAAAGTAAAGTTGTGATTTGCCGATAAAGGGATCAATTAAGCTAGACGGGACCTCTTCATTTAGCACAAAGTTTTTAAAGTCTTTGAAAGAAGTTATGTTAGTCAAATCATACCCGGCGCTGATTAGTGCGTCTTTGGCGGCGGCTACATCAATCCACTTTGGGGAGATAATTCCAAAAGTGCTGAACAAAGATGGGAGAAAATAACACAAGAGCAGTGCAGGAATAATCTTGTAGAGCTTTGCTCCCATTGGATGCTCGCCAAACCTGAAAATGGCTAATAACAATCCGGCAAGAATCCCAAAGGTCACAGCGTCATTAGTGATTAAGGGAATATCTGATACAACTTCTTCCATTTTAGATATTTTGGTGTGGCCCAAAAATAGAAAAACCATCTTAGGGTTGACTAGTTGAAGAGTTTAGCTGAATCGGCTCTCTTTTGAGGAGGGATTGCTCATTTCCGTGATTTTTCCAATGCTTGATTTAGCTTGCACATCTGATGCAAAAATTACTCTCGGGTAGTAACATGAGCCGCCCGATCTGTATGTCACTTCCGCAACGTGAGCAAATTCCGAAATTAGGTTCTTTGCTTTTTCTCAATGAATGACGCAGCTTTTTGATTTTATTTTCCGCCAGCCTGAGTCTGTTTTCGTTGACACTTTTGTTGTTAATAGCATCCATTCGACTTACCTGGCCAATAGCATTTTCAGGAGATATTGGTTTAGTGAGTTCTTTCAGGTCCATTATCTCTTGCTCGGTTTTCATTATTTCTTCTGAAATCCGAATTACTATTTCGGCTTTTTCCTCGGCAGTCATAGTTCAAAAATAAAAAACCCGCTTTGCACAAGGCAAAGCGGGTTTATGATTAATGATTTAGATTATTGAACGATAAGCTTCTTAGCACCTACTCTTTCTTCATTTACCACAACATTCACTGTGTAAATTCCTGAAGCGAGTTCGGGCAATTGAATCACGGCATTCATTTG